>CABXTP010000048.1 GCA_902515175.1 uncultured Pelagibacteraceae bacterium | reverse complement strand
ATATACCAAGTATAGGGATTCCAAGGCTTAATATTTTTTGGTCAAATATTTTTTTGTTAAGTTGGTATACATTTAAGGGTCCGCCAGATAGAATTATGCCTTTAATGTTATTTTTAATATCTGAACTTTTAATTTTTTTATGACTTATAAGATCTGAAAATACCCCAAGTTCCCTTATTCTCCTTATAATTAGTTGGGTAAATTGTGAACCAAAATCAATAATTAAAATTTTGTCTAAATCTAAATTAAGACTCATTATTTTTTGGTTCTAAGTTTTCAAGTTCTTTTAAAATTTTTTTATTCTCAGTACATAATGTTGTGCAAACTTTAATAAATCTTTCAGAGAGTTCTTTAACTTTAGAATAATTTGTTTTTTCTAAACCAATTTTCATTAACATTAATATGGCTTCCTCATTTATTGGATCAATCAATAATGTTGTTTCTAAATTTTTCTCTTCATTTTTTTTGTCTTCTATTTTTTTGTATATTTTTGCAAGATAAAGGTATGAATTTGAATGCTTTGGATTAAATACTATACTTTTCTCAAATAAAAATTTTGCCTCTTCATATTTTTGTTTTTCAAAAAGTTTTACTCCCTCTGAAAAATAGTCATCATAGCTAAAAGAAATATTTGCAAAAAATGTAAATATAATTGCTAAAAAACTTATTTTTTTAATTTTTTCCATTAATAATTTGTTTCACTTTTAATTATATCAACATTGTGTACCATACTTTCATAAAAACCTGCTTTTGTAATTTTTATAAATTTTGGTTTTTTTCTCAGTAATTTTATATGCTTAGAACCTAAGTACCCCATAGATGATTTTAGTCCGCCTATTAATTTAAAAATAATACTTCCAACGCCCCCTTTATATCTAACATAACCCTCAACTCCCTCTGGCACATATTTTGAAATATTTTTTTGTTTCGATTGAAAATACCTATCAGCTGAGCCTTTGTTCATTGCACCAACAGACCCCATGCCCCTAAAGCTTTTAAATAATTTTCCGTTTTTTTTTATTACTTTTCCTGGTGCCTCATCTGTTCCTGAGAATAAAGATCCAATCATAACAGCATCAGCTCCTGCAGCAAAAGCTTTTGCTAAATCTCCAGAATATTTTATACCTCCATCAGCAATAATTTTTATATTCTTATTCTTAATACCATTTCTTACTGCCAGAATAGCACTTAACTGAGGGACGCCAATACCAGCAACTAATCTTGTTGTGCATATAGAGCCTGGTCCAATTCCTACTTTAATAATATCTACCCCAAGTTTTATTAAAAATTTAGCTGCCTCTGGAGTTGCTATATTACCAGCACATAGAGATGTTTTTTTGTTCTTAATTTTATTTATTAATTTAATCATTTCCGATACTCTTTTTGTATGTCCGTGAGCAGTATCTACCACTATTAGGTCTACACCCTCTTTTAGGATATCCTTCGCTCTTTGAAATTCATTAGGACCAGCCCCAACAGCAGCTCCAACTAAAAATTTATGTTTTTTGACTTTTTTAATTTCTATAATTTGTTTTTTTATATTGAGATTTCTATGAATTATTCCTATTCCACCTGCTTTAGCAACAGCGATTGCCATTTTACTCTCGGTTACAGTATCCATTGCTGATGAAAGAATAGGTATTCCAAGTCTCAAATAATTAGATAAATCAATACTAGTATCAACTTGTGAAGGTAAAATTGAAGAATATTTTGGAGCAAGTGTTACATCATCAAAGGTGAGTGCTTCTTTTATAGGAACCATGATCTTTTATATATGATTCCTTTAAAATTAAAAGAAGCTATCTAAGATTTTTACAAATTATAAAACTTTCTTTAGAGTCTTTTCTACTTGATTTAGGTTTAAAAACCCTGACTTCTTTAAAAATTTTTTTCCCTAGTGCGACAATTTCATTAAAGGTGTTACCCATAAATATTTTTGAGATAAAAATACCCTTTTCAGAAATCACATCTTTTGAAAAAACCATAGCCTCTTTGCATAATTCACCAGTTTGAATTGAATCAATATTTTTGATCCCAGTTGTGT
>CABXTP010000047.1 GCA_902515175.1 uncultured Pelagibacteraceae bacterium | reverse complement strand
ACTATGGTGGCTTAACCGGGAAAAAATATGAAGATACCAAATATAACGATTCAACAATTATTAGAGGCAGGCGTCCATTTAGGACATAAAACATTAAGATGGAATCCAAAAATGAAGAAATATATTTTTGGAAAAAGAGATTCAATACATATTATTGATTTAACTCAAACATTAGAATTAACAAAAGTTGCACTTGAAAAAGTTCATGAGGTAATATCTGATAATGGTAAAATACTTTTTGTTTCAACAAAAAAACAAGCATCAGAGGCAATAGCAGAAGTGGCAAAAGAAACAGACCAATATTTTGTTAATTATAGATGGCTAGGAGGCATGCTAACCAATTGGGGAACAATTTCAAATTCAATTAAAAAATTAAAGAAATTAGAATCAGATTTAACTTCAGAAAATAGAGGTTTCACAAAAAAAGAACTACTTAAGATGAGTGTAAAAAAAGATAAACTGCAAAGATCTTTAGGTGGTATAGCTGAGATGAAAAAAATTCCTGATTTAGTTTTTATAATTGATACAAATTATGAATCGCTAGCAATTCAAGAATCAGCAAAACTGGGCATTCCTATAATAGCAATTTTAGATAGTAACTCAAATCCAGATGGTATTGACTTTCCTATCCCTGGGAATGATGATGCAAGAAGAGCAATTGATCTTTATTGTAATTTAATTAAAGAAACAATTTTATCTGCAAAAAAAACATCACCAGTAGAAGATAAAAAATCTGATGCTAAAACTGATAAAAGCTCTAAAACAATAGAAGATATAGATAGAGAGAAACTAGATAAAAAATTTTCTAAAAAAAAAAAGATACTTTAAACTAAAATGAGTGTTATAGAAAAAGTTAAAAAACTCAGAGTACTAACTGGTGCTGGTTTCAAAGACTGCAATATTGCAATAAAAGAGTCTAATGGAGATCTAGATAAAGCAATAGAAATTTTGAGAGTTAAAGGAATATCAAAAGCATCTAAAAAAATGTCTAGAGATGCAACAGAAGGTATTATTGCAGTAAGTGGCGATGAAAAAAAGACATCATTAATAGAGGTAAATTGTGAGACAGACTTTGTTGCTAAAAATGACGATTTTATCAAATTTGTGAAAGAATTGAGCGAACTTAATCATGAATATAATTCCAATTTAGATACTCTGAATAAAGCTAAGATGAATAATGGTGAAACAGTTGAAAATAATCTTGTAGCATTAATAGCTAAAATTGGAGAAAAAATCACAATTGGAAAAAATAAAACTTTAGAAAACCTAGATGCTAAGAATTTTAAATACTTACACACAGTTGTAAAAGATAATTTAGCGAAACTTGGTGTCATAGTTTCCTTAAAAACAAAGAACTCTTCTGATGTAATTCAGAATTTTGGTAAACAATTATCAATGCATATTGCTGCATCTAATCCTATTGCATTAGATCAAAATTCTATAGATCAATCTATTTTAGATAAAGAACAAGAGCTTGTTACTGAAGAACTGAAAAATTCTGGTAAACCCGAAGAAATTGCAAAAAAAATAAGTTTAGGAAAAATGAATAAATTTAAAGAAGAAAATGCTTTATTAACTCAAGCCTGGGTTATGGAACCAAAAAAAAAAGTCCAAGATATAATAAAAGATTTAGGAATAGCAGATCTGAAGATTGAAGAGTTTGTAAGATTTAAAATTGGTGAATAAATGTTTAATGAAAAATCATATAATGTCAAAATGGATAAGACTATTGATGTTTTTGTAAAAGAGTTGTCTTCTTTAAGAACTGGAAGAGCAAATGTTGCAATGTTAGATCTTATTAAGATTGATGTATATGGTCAACAAATGCCAATTAACCAAGTTGGAAGTATTACAACACCAGAACCAAGAATGATTAATATACAGGTTTGGGATCAAAATAATGTTTCATTAATTGATTCTGCAATCAAAAAATCTGAACTTGGTTTAAATCCCCAAATTGATGGTCAATTAATTCGATTGCCCATACCAGAATTAAATGAGGAACGAAGAACTGAAATAAAAAAAATGATTAAGTCAATGGGTGAGAAATGCAAAGTTTCGATTAGAAACATTAGACGA
>CABXTP010000046.1 GCA_902515175.1 uncultured Pelagibacteraceae bacterium | reverse complement strand
ATTAATTAAAGAAAAAAAAATAAAAAATTTTAAAAATAAAAAATATTTTATCCCATATTATACTAATAAGGTATTAATTGATGAAGCTTTATTATTTTCTGATTGGTATGCAAACAAAAAATTATCTAAACAAAATTATTTACACTTTAAGAATAAATATAAAAAAATAATTCAAAATTTGACTAAAAGATTAAATTTTAGAAATAATATTTTTGTTCATAGAGATTTTCATGTATCAAATTTAATGCTTATTAGAAACAAAATTGCAGTAATAGATTCGCAAGATGCACTTATAGGAAATAGAGCTTACGATTTAGCATCTTTAATTGATGATGTAAGGTATAAAACATCATCTAAATTTAAAGATAAATTATTTGATATGTATATTAGCAGACAAAAAAAATTAAATATAAAAAAATTTAAAAATGATTTTGAAATATTATCAGTATTAAGGAATTTGAAGATTATAGGAATATTTACAAGATTAGCGTTTAGGGATAATAAAAAAAAATATTTAAAACTAATCCCTTATGCATGGACATTAATCAAATTGAGGACAAATAATAATAAATATTTTAAAGAACTTAATGCATTACTTTTAAAAACATTTAATAAAAAAAATTAAACCTAATGAATATTGATACGTCTCTAATTCTTTGTGCAGGATATGGTAAAAGATTAAAACCAATTACACTAGAAATTCCTAAACCCCTGATAAAATTGAAAAATTCTTCGCTGTTAGAAAACTGTATAAATTTAAATATTAATCTTGGAATAAAAAAAATTCTAATTAATACACATCATTTAAAAGACCAGTTCTATGATTTTGTTAAAAAATACCAACATACCATTGATATAGAAATCATAGAAGATGGGGAACAAATTTTGGATACAGGTGGGGGCATTTTAAATATGATAAACAATTCTAAAGAGCAAAATTTTTTGGTATTTAATCCCGACACCTTATGGGGTGATAGATATATTGAGGAAATTAAATCTATGATAGATTCTTATTTTTATCAAAATTCTATGATGATGCTTATGTTGGTAAATAAAAAATTAAGTTTTGATAAAAAATTGACTGGAGATTTTGGTTTTAAACAAGATTTAATAATTCATAAAATTAGCTCAAATTATATTTATACAGGATGCCAAATAATTAATAGAGACGTATTTAAAAGTGAAGATTCAAATATTTTCTCGATTTCAAAGATTTGGGACAAATTTATTCAATTAAACAAACTGAAAGGTTTTGAGAGTAAATTAAAATTTTATCATCTTACAGATTATGAAATATTTAAAAAACTAAAAGATCTTTAGCACGACTTTTATCTAGATATCTACATTCACTAATTTTTTTATTTTTAAATTTAATCAATAAAGGATTTCCTGTTGGGATTTCAAGATTGGAGATCTCTTTCTCACTGATATCAAGAAGGTATTTGCATAAAGCCCTTATAGAATTACCATGAGCTGATATTAAAATATTATTTTCATTCATCCTCTTTTTTATTTCCTTATTATAAAAATCCATTACTCTCATGTAAGTATCCTTTAGTGACTCTGTATCTGGAATTTTTTCAACAGGAACATTTTTATAAGTCTCAATATTTAAAGGATGAAAATGACTTTTTTTATCTAAAGGATCGGGTCTTAAATCCCACGATCTTCTAAATTGGTGTATTCTTTCCTCTCCTAACTTTTTACTCATTTCAATCTTATTAAGTCCAGTAAGCGAACCGTAGTGCCTTTCGTTTAATTGCCAAGCTCTTGTGAATTTTTGATTAATATTCAAAATTTCTAAAATTAGCTTTAGTGTTTGGTTTGCTCGAATTTGAAATGAAGAATAAAAAAAATCAAATTTAATTTTTTCTTTTTTTATCAATTTTCCTGCTTTTTTCGCTTCTTGTATACCATCCTCAGTCAGATCAACATCAACCCACCCAGTGAATCTTTTTTCAAGATTCCAAGTACTTTGTCCATGTCTAATTAAAATTAAATAATTCATTTTTATTAATACTATTTTAATATAAAAAAAAACATACTAGATAAATGAAAAAAATATCTTTATTTACAAAATATATATTTTATTTTTTGAATTTTTTATTGATTATTTTATACATTTACCCAGGAAGTATTTTTGGATGGATCGTGTATGGTGATTTTCAAAAACAACCACAATTATCAGCAGATTTTTTCATTTCATCAAATCATGTTTATGCCTTTTTAGTTTTAACTTTTCTTGGCGTTGTTGCT
>CABXTP010000045.1 GCA_902515175.1 uncultured Pelagibacteraceae bacterium | reverse complement strand
AACAATTCCTAAAATTAGGATACAGAATACTAAAATATAATCCAAATCTTTTAATTTTTGAAAAAATTGTGTCTTATTTTCTATTCTATTATGGATATACATTTAAATATTCAAATATCTTTTAGTTTCAAAGTTTTTTCTTATTTCGTGCCTGTCAATAATCATTTTAAACAAATTTTTTGCAAGGGGAGCTGCAACCGATCCTCCCGAACCACCATGTTCTATTACAATGCTTAATGCATATCTGGGATTTTTGTAAGGTCCATAAGCAATATATAAAGCATGATCTCTCTGCTCATATGGGATTTCTGATGTTTTTAAATCTAGCTCTCTTTCCTCGGCAGTAATTCTTTTTACTTGAGCAGTTCCAGTTTTGCCTGCAAATTGATACTTAGGATCTTCTAAACGGGATCCATAAGAAGTTCCTCTAATTTCATTGGTGGAACTGAACATAGCATCTTGGACTATCTTAATATTTTTTGATTTTTTATATAAGCGAGAAAACTTATCTAATTGATGATTATCATCTTCTACAACTATTTTTGGATAAATTTTATATCCTCCATTTGCAATTTGAGCTGTCATCAGGCATAACTGAATAGGAGTTGTTTGAATAAATCCTTGACCTATGCCAGTTATGATTGTTTCTCCTAACACCCAGTTTTGTCCTAAAGCATTTTTTTTCCATTCAGTATTAGGAATCAATCCTTTTTTTTCATTATCAAACAAATTGTTGAAAACTTTTTTTCCTAAACCAAATTTTTTAGCAGTATCACTTAATCTATCTACACCCAATCTTCTTGCTACCTCATAAAAATATGTATCACAAGATTGTTTCATTCCTTCTCTTAAATTTACAAAACCATGTCCTTCTTTCTTCCAGCAATGATAAGTTTGCCCATACAATTCAAGAGGATTCTTGTGGCCTTTGCAATGAACTGTAAAATCAGGGTTTATTATTTCGTTTTCTAATGCTGATAAAGCTACAATTGGCTTAATTGTAGATCCAGGTGAATAATTTCCAGATAAGGTTTTATTTACCAAAGGTTTCATTGGATTATTTCTTATTAATTGCCATTCCTCATTGTTAATTCCAAAAACAAATAAATTTGGATCAAATGATGGCGAGGAATTCATTGCAATAATTGAACCTGTATAAATATCCATTACACAAATTGAGCCTGCTTTTTCTAATAATAATTGATTTGTAAATTCTTGTATTTTGGTATCGAGTGTTAATTGAATGGTTTTTCCCTGATCTCCTTTTTGAAATGCAAGCTGATTAATTCTTCTCCCATATGCATTAACCTCATATCGCTCAATAGAATTAGTTCCGATCAATTTGTCCTCGAATGTTTTTTCTAATCCAATTTTTCCTATTTTAAGTTCCGGAACAAACTTTTCTTTTATTATATTATTTGATGAAATATCTTCCTCATTTGCTCTGCTTACGTATCCAATAACATGAGTGAATAATTCTTTATAAGGATATTCTCTAGAAATTGATATGACTGGCTTTACTCCGTTTAAATCATAAAGATGATTATTTATTTTAGAAAACTCTTCCCAACTAAGATTATTTGATACTACTAATGTTTCCCAAGGTTTGATCTCACTTTTTTTCTTTACTATTTTTTTGAAATACTTATCTGAAAGATTTAGTAAATCTTTTATTCTGTAAATTGTGTATCTAAAATCCTCAATTTCTTCAGGAATTACATGTAACTCATATGCCTCAAAATTTCCTGCTATTGTATTTCCAAAATAGTCTATAAAATTACCTCTTACGGGTGCAAGTTTCCATTCTCTAATTTTTTGACCGTTGAATTCCAAAATAATATCTCCTGCCTTTACGCCAGCTTTATCAGATGGACTATTTTCAGCAACACTAGCAACTAAGGCTCCTCTAGCTTCATCGAGTTGTTCAACTTCTGCAATTTCTTTAGTGACATCTTGTATCCTAACTCCTAACCAACCTCTTTTTGTTTCACCAAACTCAAGTAATTGATCAATTACAATTTTAGCACTATTGGATGGTATTGAAAAACCAATTCCTATGGATCCGTTTCTGCCTAATATTGCCGTATTAATTCCAATCACATTTCCATTCATATCAAATAACGGACCACCTGAATTTCCTGAATTAATTGATGCATCTGTTTGAATGTAGTCTTCATATCTTGATAGGCCAATTGATCTATTTCTTGCAGAAATAATTCCTGATGTAACAGTACCACCTAAACCAAAAGGATTTCCTATAGCAATTACCCAATCTCCTATACGAGCTTTATCTGAGTCACCGAAAGCAACGGGTATAAATTTT
>CABXTP010000044.1 GCA_902515175.1 uncultured Pelagibacteraceae bacterium | reverse complement strand
AACTTTATGTTTTCAATCAAATGAATATTTGCTTGTAATAAATTCAAGTTATTCAATATTAAATATAATAAGGAAAATTCTTTTAGCTCAACACCGGTCAATGATTGGCTTTCATTAAAGTATTTTTTAGTGCTATCTAAAGATTTCACTCTTTTTGTATAAATATTCTTTTTAATTTGATTAGAATGTGGTGTTAATTCATCAATTTTTTGTAAAAAAAATTCTAAAACATACTTTTTTATGAAATTATCTTTTATTGTTTTTGATATTAATCTTAATTTTTTTTCAAAAATTGCCATGGAGGAAGGGTTATTTTCGGTTTGTTTCTTATAATGACTAAAAATGAATTGATGAATCGGCAATTTAGCTTGTTTTGTAAAATCTAGGAATTTTTCTCTTCCATTTTTATTTACATAACTATCTGGATCTTCTTTATCTGGCAAAAATAAAAAGGATATTTGTTTTTCGGGTCTTAATTCTTTAATTATATTTTCTGCCGCTCTTAAGGCTGCTTTATAACCACTTTCATCACCATCGAAACAAATTATTATATCGTCAAAAAATTGATTTAAAGTTAGAATTTGTCTATCTGTTAAAGATGTTCCAAGATTTGCAACAGCATTTTCAATTCCATGTTTGCTCAATCCTATTACATCCATATAACCTTCAACTAAATATATGTGATCTATTTTGTTAGAAAGTTTTCTTGCTAAGTCCAAATTATATAAATTTGAACCTTTTTTAAAAAAAGCAGTCTCCGGTGAATTTATATATTTTGCTAAATAATCCAATTTTTCAATTATTCTACCTCCTAGAGCTATAGTTTGACCTGAAATGTTATTTATCGGAAAAATTAATCGACCTCTGAATCTCTCAACGTAAATTTTTTTCTTTTCATCTAAATAAAATAAACCACTTTCGATCAATGCTTGCTCGCTAAACTCATTTTTTAACTTGTCGAAAAAATTTGGATTTTTTTCTATGAATCCTATTTTAAATTTTTTAACTTCTTCTTTACCTAATGATCTATTATTAAGATATTTTCTCACATTAGAATAAGCGTCATTTTTTAATAATTCATTATGGTAAAAATCTACATACTGAGTGTAAATAGAAATGTAGTCCCTCCATTTTTTTTCTCTTTCCTCATCTTCTTTAGAAAATATGTAAGGTTGCATACCTGCCATTTGTGCTAAGTATTTAACTGTCTCACCAAATTTTAAATTTTGAGTTTTCATAACAAAATCAAAAATATTTCCATGTTCCGATGTTGCAAAACAGTGATAAAATTCCTTTTCATCATTCACCGTAAAAGAAGGTGTTTTTTCATTTTTAAAAGGTGATAGTCCAACAAATTCTCTACCTCTTTTTTTCAAGCTGACATACTTTGATACAACAGTTGAAACTTTTAATCTTAACTTAATTTCATCTAGATATTCTTTAGGATATTTCATTTACTATTTAATAATTCTTTAATTAGAGGACCGGCTTTTGCGAAGTCGATTTCATCAGCATGTAATTTTTTTAATTCCCCCATTACTTTACCCATGTCCTTAACCGAACTTGCTCTAAGCTTAGAAATTATATCACTACAAATTTTTTTGGTTTCTTCTTCGCCTAGTTGTTTGGGCAAAAATCCAGTCAAAATATCATGCTCATTTTGCTCTACTTCTAGGAGATCTGCCCTATTATTTTTTTTATAAATTTCTATCGATTCGGCTCTTTGTTTAACCATTTTTTTTAGAAGCTTTTTAATATCCTCGTCATCAGTATCTTTTTTATTGGGGCCAGACCTATTTGATATTTCTAAATCTTTTATTGATGATAAAATTAACCTATAAGTTGATATTTTTGTTTTATCTTTGGCTTTTACAGCGTTTTTGTATTCAGTTTCGATTGTTTCTTTTAATGACATATTATTTTAATCTACTGTAAAGAAAAAATCTTCAAAAGAAAAATTGTTTTTTTACAATTTTATAATACATCTCTGTTGCGATAATAAATCAATTATAGTATTAACCTTTAACTTATGAGTTGTAATTGATCAAAAAAGTAAAAATAACTCACTCTAAAAATTCACAAATTAATACAGGCATTTTAGTTCTTGAAAATAAAAAGGTTCTAAAAGGTATTGGAATTGGTTATCATGGAGAAGCGACAGGCGAGGTCTGTTTTAACACTTCATTAACTGGCTATCAAGAGATAATATCTGACCCATCATATGCTGGACAAATAATTAATTTTACATTTCCTCATATTGGAAATGTGGGAACTAACCAAGAAGATTTTGAATCTGATAAAATTTGGACTAAAGGAGTAATTTTAAATTCAGAAATAACTTCACCATCAAACTATAGATCTTTTCAACATTTAGATACCTGGCTTAAAAAAAATAAAATTGTAGGAATTACAGGTCTAGACACTAGAAGTTTAACTAATTTTATCAGGGATAAAGGTGCTCCTAAGGGGACAATTTCATTCTCAAAAAATGGAAAGTTTAATATAAATA
>CABXTP010000043.1 GCA_902515175.1 uncultured Pelagibacteraceae bacterium | reverse complement strand
AGTAAATTTAAGTTCTTCTCAATTACATCAGCTATTTTTAGAAGAATGTTAGATCTTTCTGTGATAGAAGTTTTGCCCCATGTCGGAAAAGCTGCATTAGCAGCATCTAATGCTGCGTCTACATCTTTTGCATCTGACCTTGCTATTGAACAAATAACCTCATTGTTAATTGGGGTTACATTGTCAAAATATTTTCCTGATTTAGGTTCAACAAACTTCCCATTTATATAATTCCCATATTTCGACTTATATGGAAATGGTACTTTTAAGTGAGACGTATCCAACAAAGGAGACGACGCACTTTTTATTGTTTCTGTACTCATTTTTTTTACTCCTCTTGTTTTTATATTTTTTAACTTATTATTTTTTCTAGATTTTTTAGAACGTTTCTTAATCGCAGACTTTTTTGTCCCAACTTTTTTTTTCGTTTTAACTTTTTTTCTAGATGATTTGACCAATTTAGTTTTTTTCTTTTTGGTCTTTGGCTTTGCTTTTTTTTTCTTTTTAATAGCCATTAATATATTAAACAAACATAAGTAGTTTGTGTCTATTTGTAATAATTATTATTTTCTACTTGTAATTGAATAAATACTATATCTTGTGCTTATAAAATAATTCTTTAATATTTTTTAATGAATGAAAAAAATAAAAACGAAATTCAGTCTGCTACTTTTGAAAGATTGCTAAAGCACTTAGACGAGAGAAAAGACGTTCAAAATATTGATCTTATGAACCTTGCTAATTTTTGTCGTAACTGTTTATCTAGATGGTACAGGGAAGAAGCTGAAAAAAAAGGTATTACAATATCTGATCAAGAGGCTAGAGAGCGTATTTATGGAATGCCTTATTCAGAATGGAAAAAAAAATATCAAAAATGATTATTTTTCTTTTAATCTTGGAAAGAGTTCCACAAAATTACAAGGTTTGTGATTGATATCTAATTGATATTTTAATATTTCTTCCCAAGCATCAGTTACTCCACCGGAAGATCCTGGTAATGCAAATATATATTTTCCATTAGCTAAAACTGCACAAGCTCTTGATTGAATCGCAGACGTGCCAACTGATTTTATACTTATATTTCTAAACATTTCACCAAAACCAGGTATTTGTTTATCAGCAATTAAGTCAATCGCTTCAGGAGTTATATCCCTGCCCGTCAAACCTGTCCCTCCAGTTGTAATTATCACATCAATTTCTTTTTTATTAATCCATTCTTTTAATATTAAAACAATATCTTCTTTATTATCTTTACAAATTTTTCTTTCTATCAAATTATGATTAGCCTCCTGAAATTTTTTAACTAAAATTGCACCAGATTTATCATTATCAAATGTTCTGGTATCTGTTACAGTAAGTAATGCTATATTTACACTCATAATAAATAGATGATTATATTACCAATTTTATTTTTAATAACAGCAATTTTCTATTCAAGTGTTGGTTTTGGTGGGGGCTCAACTTATTTAGCTTTATTGCTAATTTGGGGAATTCCATATCATATATTTCCTGTTATTGCGTTGGTATGTAATTTAATAGTTGTATCTGGAAATTCTATTAATTATGTAAGAGCTGGAAATCATAACTTTAGATTATTAGTTCCTTTTCTAATTGGATCAATACCTATGGCTTTTATAGGCGGAACATTGGTAATCACAAAAAATTTTTTTGAGATCTTGTTATTTCTTACTTTATCCTTTGCGGGATTTTTACTTTTAATTAATAATAAATCTTATGAGGAAAGAAATATTATAATTAAAAAGATAAGTTTTATCACTTCAATGATAATAGGCTCAGCACTTGGATTGATTTCAGGTATTGTTGGCATTGGAGGAGGAATTTTTTTAAGTCCAATACTTTTTTTACTTAAAGCTGATAAGCCAAAAACTATTTCAACTACCGCATCCTTATTTATTTTTGTGAATTCATTATCTGGTGTTTTTGGTCAACTTACAAAACAAATGGTTTTAAATGAAATATTAGTTTACACACCACTATTTGTAAGTGTGCTTATTGGAGGACTTATAGGCAATTACTTGAATTTAAAAATATTTACTGGCAGAATACTAGCAATAATTACGTCTTTATTAGTTATTTTTGTTGCTGCTAGAATGGCATTTAGAATATTTATCTAATTTATAATTGATTTAGTAATATCTTTTAAATATAGTTAAATTGCCGATTTGATCCTATTGCGGGCGTTAACTGCTAAAACGGACCTTCATTCAATTCGGAAAAAATTATGGACTTAGATTTTTTTAAAAAAGTAAGAATACTTGATGGAGGTATGGGACAAGAACTTCTTGCTAGGGGTATGGAGCCTAATGGAACTTTATGGAGTGCTAATGCTTTGCTTCATAAAAAATATCATAAACTTGTATTAGATACTCATTTAGATTTTATTAAAGCTGGCGCTGAAATAATTGTCACTACAACTTTCACAACACGTAAATCAAGATTAAGAGATAATAATTTGGAAGATAAATATGAGTATCTAAACAAAAAAGCTGGTGAAAT
>CABXTP010000042.1 GCA_902515175.1 uncultured Pelagibacteraceae bacterium | reverse complement strand
TATTAATCCCTTTATAAATGGTGAGACATCGATAAGTAATATAGTTAAGAGATTTCCGATAAATTTAGTTTTTAAACCACTTTTATTTATAAGTGTTATTTTTATGTTTTTATACTGGAAAAATTATAACTTTTTATTTAATCAGATTCTTAAATCAAAAAATGAAAAATTTGTTTTTTTTGGTATAGCATCAGCGGTATTTCTTTTTTTTCATGTATTATTTCTTGGAATGGAAATAGATAGTAAAATATTTAAATTATTAAGAAAACTAGTAATCGTTTTTTTTATTTTATCTGAAATTATTGCACAAACACTTTTATCAATTAGATTATTTAAGAACAAAATAGAACTGAGCTATTATTGTAATACCTATATAATAAATATTAAGTTGCTATTCGTAATTATTATTTTTTTTATTTCATTAGTAATGATTTTTATTCTATTAATTTATGATCTGTCTAATAAAGTTGATTATATTTTAGAATGGAATTACTTTGCCGGTTTATTATTTTATTATCTTTTATCTGCTTTAATGTGGAAAAAATTAACTAGATATCCATCCACCGCCTAATACTTTAAAGCCTAATTCGTCCTTGCTATAAAATACACAAGCCTGTCCTGGTGAAATTCCGTCTTCGGTATTTTTTAATATTACTTCAGCATTATCCGGTTTATTAAATTTTATTTTTGCATCTAGTAGTTTTCCAGTCGATCTAACTTTAACAAGTATGTTTGATGGAAAATCTTTGCTATCTGTAAGTAAATTCAACTTGTTAAGAAAAATATTTGTCTTTCCTAGTTTTTCTCTTGGACCTACTATAATTTCATTTTTTTTTGAATTAATTTTAATTACATAGAAGGCCTCTTTATCTGAAACTTTGATACCTTTTCTTTGCCCTATGGTAAAATTTATTATGCCATCGTGAACTCCTATAACTTTTCCATCCAAGTTTCTTATATTTCCTTTCTTGAGAGCATCAGGTCTAAATTTTTGAATTACAGAAACATAATTTCCATTAGGCACAAAGCATATATCTTGACTATCAGGCTTTTCCGCCACATTTAAATCTAATTTTTTGGCAATATCTCTTGTTTCGTTTTTTAACATTCCTCCTAATGGAAATCTTAAATAATTTAATTGCTCTCTTGATGTATTAAAAAGAAAATAACTTTGGTCTCTTTTTTCGTCAGAAGCTTTATACATATTTGTCTGACCATTAGATGTAATGCTTTTAACATAATGGCCTGTAATCATTGCATCAGCTCTTAAGTCTTTTGAAACTTCAAATAAATCTTTAAATTTTACTGTTTGGTTACATTGAACACATGGTATCGGTGTCTCTCCTTTTAAATAACTATCTGTAAAATTATCTATAACCCCTTGTTTAAATTTATTTTGATAATATAAAATTTTATGATCGATATTTAATTTATTAGCAACTCTTTTAGCATCCATAATATCTTGACCAGAGCAGCATTGTTTTGAAGTTGATGCTTCCTTGTTATCATCATAAAGTTTTAAGGTAATTCCAATCACTTTGTAACCCTCTTTTTTCATCATTCCAGCAACTGTGGAAGAATCAACGCCTCCAGACATCGCTACCACTATTTTTGTATCTGAGGGTTTCTTATTTAATCCAATTGAGTTTAATACGTTATTCATTTGATGGTATTTATACTTATTTCTAATATAAGGTAAATTAATGATTTACGATTTTGAGCCAGGCGACAAAGTTATCAACCCGAACAATAAAGAATGGGGGATTGGACAAATACAATCTATTATAAAGGATAAAGTGACTGTTAATTTTGAAAATGTAGGAAAAAAAGTAATAAATGCTGAAAATATTCAATTAAAAAAATATGATGAAAGAAATAAACCTTAAAAAAATTGTTGAAAATTTAATAAGTACTTTTTTGAATGCAGGAAAAATAGCACTTGAGTTAAGAAGAAAAGGTCTTACAAAAAATATTAAATCAGATAATACACCCGTTAGTAATGGAGATTTAGAGGTAAATCAAATTATTACAGAAAAGATAAAAAGCTTAACACCTAACATACCAATTATTTCAGAGGAAACTTCAGATAATAAATCCGCAGATAATTTAAAAAATTTTTGGTTAATTGACCCAATTGATGGAACATATGATTATATAAATAATCTTGATGAATTTACTTTAAATGCCGCACTTATAATAAATAATAAACCTGAAGCAGGTTTGATATATGCCCCAGCAAAAAATAGAATGTTTTATTCATATGGAGATGGTTTTGCTTTTGAAATGGTAAATGAAAAACAGGTTAAATTAGGAAACTACAAAAATTTTGATAAAAACAAAATTAAGTTTGTCTCTTATTCAAAAAATATAAAACCTGAAATTGAAAAAATACATAAATCATTAAATGTAAAAAAATATGTTCGAATGAAAAGTTCACTTAAATTTTGTGTTGTTGCATCAGGTGAATATGATGGTTATGTAGCAGAACCAAGAGCATGCGAATGGGATATAGCTGCTGGACATGCGATTTTAAAACACGCAGGTGGAAAAATAACAGATTTTGATGGTAATGAAATATTATATGGTAAAGAAAATTTTAAAAATCCAAGTTTGATTTTGAAAAGTAAAAATATTTTATGATGGATGAGCAGCTGAGAATAATATTGATTATTATTGTTTCTGTATCTATTTTTGGACTATTGATTTTTGTGTT
>CABXTP010000041.1 GCA_902515175.1 uncultured Pelagibacteraceae bacterium | reverse complement strand
TATTTATACCTTGATTATTTATAACAACCAAGAAACCTAACTTTTTATTATTCAAAATTTTTAATGCGTTTTTCATTATTTCATTTTCGTTCACAATTGGTATTTTATTTTTTACCAACATAATGTCAGCAGCTGTTTTCAATTTATTCCCTAGATTACCTGATGGATGAAATTTTTTAAAATCCAGCTTTCCAAATTTTTTTTTCCTCATCAAGGCAATACATAGAGCATCACCAAACGCTAACTGAGATGTAGTACTTGATGTTGGAACTATTCCGTAGCCAGACTCCATAACCTCAGGAAGTAAAATTTTAATATTCGAAGATTTATATAAATTTGAATTTTTATTAGAAACAATTCCTATTAAAAAAATTTTGTTGTACTTAGCATATTTAATAATATTTTTTAATTCATCTGTTTTACCTGAATAACTTATCAATATTAGAATATCTTGACTGGTGATTCTTCCTAAATCTCCATGTGAACAATCGTTAGCAGATATCGAAAATGAGGGTGTCCCAACTGAAGATAATGTTGCTGAAATTTTTGAGGCAATAATTCCACTTTTTCCCACACCACAGATAATAACTTTAGATTTACATTTATTTATTGCTCTAACTGCATCATTAAAAGATTTATCAATGGAATTTTTTAATTTTTTTAAAGCTTTAATTTGTAAATCTATTACTCCTTTTCCAATTTCATTAATGTCATTTTTCATTTCAATGTGCCCAAATATCATCCCTAAATAATGCAAGATCTAAATCAACTCTCGTTTTTAAAAACTTAAGACATTCTTTATAAAGATCTGTTCTTTTTTCCCTATCAAGAATTTTTAATAATTCATCGTGGATTCTATGAAGATATATAACATCATTAGCACAATATTTTAATTGTGCTGGAGTTAACTCACCTCCAAAATCAGAATTTTGAAATTGTTTGCTAATATCAATATTCACAAACTCTTTAATTAATGTTTTTAATGAATGGCTATCAGAATAAGATCTTGCTAGTTTTGAAGCTATTTTAGTATCAAGTATATTTTTTGTATCTATTTTTAAATAATATTTAATATGAGCCAAGTCTGCCCTAGAAAAATGGAAAATTTTTGTTATTTTTTCATCAGATAAAATTTTTGATAAGTTAGGTGCTTCATATGTTGATCGATCTAGTTGAACAATATGTGCATCATTATTTCCACTAGATATTTGCAATAAGCAAAGTGGATCTCTCCTTACATTTAGACCCATAAATTCTCCATCAACGGCAATTACGTTGCCTAATTTTAAATCATCTGGTAAATCAGCTTTGTGAACTTTAATATCAATATTCATTTTTAAACATATATATATGAAACCTAAAAATTGTCTAATTTTTGGTGGTAGTGGCCAAATTGGAAGACACCTAATTAGAAAATTAACCAAAAATGATATTAGAGTTACAATAGTAACTCGAAATATTCATCAAAAAAGCTATATCATAAAAACTCAAGGAAATGCAGGGTATATAGATATTGTTGAGAGTACTATCTATGATGAGAAAAAAATAAGATCTCTATTTGAAAAAGCAGATATATGCATAAATCTAGTGGGTATTCTTTTTGAAAAAAAAAGAGGAAATACTTTCTACAATATTCACACCCTATTTCCATCAATTCTTGCCAAACTTTCAAAAGAGTACAAATTAAAGAATTTTATTCATTTATCTGCATTAGGAATTAATGAAGCTGTAGATAGTAATTATGCGAAAAGTAAATTAGATGGAGAAAAAAATATTATAAAAAATTTTCCATTAGCTACAATCCTTAGGCCATCTGTGGTTTATTCAGTCGATGATAATTTTACTACAAACTTTATGACCTTGTTGAATAGAATGCCTTTTTTCCCCTTATATTACTCAGGTAAAACGAAATTTTCTCCAATTCACTGTACTGATCTAACTGATATAATTTATCATATTATTTCTCAAAATATTAATTCAAAAATTATTGAATGTACTGGTCCAGAGGTAATTACTTTTAAAGAAGTTCTCGAAAAATTACTTATTTTAATTAATAAAAAAAGGTTATTAATACCATTTCCATTTTTTTTAGCAAATATGTCTGCAAAAATTTTTCAATTACTTCCAAATCCCTTATTGACTGAAGATCAATTGAGACTTCTTAAATATGATAATATCCTATCAGGAAAGTATAAAAATAATTCAGATATTGGATTTCCAAGTCAAAGACTGTTTGATGAAGAGGTAAAAAAATATTCTTATATGTGGAAAGAGGGAGGAGAGTTTTCTACAGAAAAATATAATTTTAAGGATGATTTAAAAGATTAATTTAAGCAGACTGAATTTTTTTTTCTATAAACTCTGGAACTTCTTCTTTATCTGAAACTTCCTCTTTTTTACCTTTTGGTTGATATGCATAAAGTAAATGTAGCTTACAGTAAGAGAAATCTTTCAATGAAGTTCTTCCACAAAAATAAAAATTTTTTTCATCTGGATGACCAATTGGCCATTTACAAAGATTTTCGTCTAATTCTTCTAATTGTTTTGGATTTTCAGGCTCAAAATCTGAGCTGGATGAGAAGATGGACTAAGGCCATTAATTATTGGAATTGACATGTTTTTTTTGAAACTCTGGATTTTTTCATCTTTATCAGTACGAACGATAAACCCATCTCCAAAAGTAGACAAAATTTTAGCGGTATCCTCTAAACTTTCACCTCCTTGACTAAGGTGGAGTTCATCAGATCTCAATGTAAGTGAGCCACCTCCTAGTTGTTTAATTGC
>CABXTP010000040.1 GCA_902515175.1 uncultured Pelagibacteraceae bacterium | reverse complement strand
AAGTCTAATAATGCCCATGGAGCGTGTTCCCTTGAAGATCCACATCCAAAATTCTTTCCAGCGATTAAAATTTTTGAATTTGTGTACGGATCTTTATTTAAAACAAAATCATTTATTTTTTTTCCATTTTCATCGTATCTCATCTCAAAAAATAAATTTTTACCCAATCCAGTTCTTTTTATTGTTTTTAAAAATTGTTTCGGGATAATCATATCTGTATCAATGTTAACTATTGGCAAATACGCTGGTATACTTTTTAAAGTTTTAAATTTTTGCATATTAATTTTGGTATTTTCTTACGTCATCAAGGTTTCCAGATATCGCAGCAGCAGCAGCCATACCTGGACTCACTAAATGTGTTCTTCCACCTCTGCCTTGTCTACCTTCAAAATTTCTATTTGATGTTGAGGCGCATCTCTCCTCTGGTTTTAGTTTATCTGCATTCATTGCTAAACACATTGAACATCCTGGCTCTCTCCATTCAAATCCTGATTTTACAAAAATTTTATCTAGCCCCTCTTGCTCTGCTTGTTCTTTAACCAATCCTGAACCAGGAACAACCATAGCATGAACATGGGATGCAATTTTTTTATCTTTTAAAATTTTTGCAGCTTCTCTTAAATCCTCAATTCTACCATTAGTGCAGCTCCCAATGAAAACTTTATCAATTTTAATGTCTTTAGCAGCCATATCCGGTTTCAAACCCATATAATTTAATGCTCTCTCTAGAGAATTTTTTCTATCCTCATCTTTCTCATTATTTGGATTTGGTACTCTTTCATCTATTGTAATAACATCTTGAGGTGATGTTCCCCAAGTTATCATTGGTGAAATTTCATTAGCAGTTAAGTTTACTTCTTTATCAAACTTAGCGCCCTCATCACTATTTAAATTTTTCCAATTTTCTAAAGCTTTGTCCCAATCATTTCCTTTGGGAGACATTGGTCTGCCCTCTAAATATTTAAATATCTTTTCATCTGGAGCTATTAATCCTGCTCTTGCTCCTCCTTCAATCGTCATATTGCAAATTGTCATTCTATTCTCAACACTTAAAGATTTTATTAGATCACCTGCATATTCTATTACGCACCCTGTTCCTCCAGCAGTTCCAATTTTTCCAATTATTTGAAGAATTACATCTTTCGATGTAACACCTAGCGGAAGTGTGCCGTTGACGTTAATTCTAAAGTTCTTTGCTTTCTTTTGTACTAATGTTTGAGTCGCTAAAACATGCTCTACCTCTGAGGTCCCAATACCAAATGCTAATGAACCAAATGCTCCGTGTGTTGCTGTATGACTATCGCCACATACAATAACTGTGCCTGGTTGTGTAAAGCCCTGCTCAGGACCAGTAACATGAACAATTCCCTGTCTTTTATCACCCATTCCAAAAAGTCTAATACCAAATTCTTTACAATTTGCTTCTAAAGTTTCAACTTGAATTTTAGACTCACTATCTGAAATACCTTTTGACCTATCAGTTGTTGGAACATTATGATCTGCAACTGCTAGTGTTAACTTTGGGTGTCTTACTTTACGTTTAGAGTTTCTTAGTCCTTCAAAGGCTTGTGGGCTAGTGACTTCATGGACTAAATGTCTATCAACAAACAATAAAGCTGTTCCATCTTCCTGTTGATGAACCAAGTGATCGTTCCAAATTTTATCGTAAAGAGTATTGGGCATTGAGAAAAAAATTATTTTTTTTCTTGTAAATTTTCAAGTTTTTTTTCTGTTTTAGTTTCAGCCTTAGGGGCTTCATTCTTCATTTCTGTTTTTTGGGCCTCATCTTTTTTGGGCTCAACTGTTGGGGTAGCCTCTTTTGCAGTTTCTGGTGCATTTTCTTTTTCAGTTTGTGCTAAATTGTCCTCTGTAACAATCTCAGGCTTAACATCAATATCAATACCAATTTTGTTTCTAATTTTTTCAGCAATCCTCGCAGATTTACCAGTTCTGTCTCTTAAATAATAAAGTTTTGCTCTTCTTACTTTTCCTGAACGAATTACTTTGATCGTATCGATTACAGTTCCATACAATGGAAAAGTCCTTTCTACGCCCTCTCCAAAAGATATTTTTCTCACAGTAAAAGATGAATTTAAATCTCTACTTTTTTTGGCTATACAAACACCTTCGAAATATTGAATTCTCTCTTTCTTACCTTCGGTAATTCTGACACCAACTTTAACAACATCACCAGGAAAAAAATTAGGTATCTTTTTTTCTGAAAGAATTTTTTTAACGTTATTACGGTTTATCTCTTCTATTGTTTTCATTTTAATATTTAACAAATTAATTCTTCTTATATTTATGCCATAAATCTGGTCTTCGGTCGCGTGTTATAGCCTCAGATTGAGATAAACGCCAGTCTTTAATTTTAGCATGATCACCAGATAATAACACTTCTGGAACTGATTTTTGCTCCCAAATCTGTGGTTTAGTATATTGTGGATACTCCAAAAGGCCATTTTCAAATGTTTCCTCTGAAGCTGATTTGTCATTCCCTAAAACTCCAGGTAAAAGTCTCAATACACTATCAATCACCACAAGCGCAGCGGTTTCTCCACCAGACAATACATAGTCTCCTATGCTTATCTCCTCAATATTTCTTGTTGATAGTACTCTCTCATCAACTCCTTCAAAGTGGCCACAAATTAAAGAAAAGGATTTTTCTGATGATAGATCTTGAGCAAGTTTTTGATTAAATACTTTACCTTTTGGTGAAAGATATAAAATTCTTTCTCCTTTATTTACGTTTTGATCGATAGAATTTGCTAAGACGTCTGGTTTTAACAACATACCTGTTCCGCCACCATAAGGGGTATCATCAACTGTTTTATGTTTATCTATTGCTGCATCTCTTATATTTATTACGTTCAAACTCCACAATTTTTTAGACATTGCTTTTCCGTAAAGTCCTTTAGCTAAAGGTCCAGGAAAAATATCTGGATAAAGTGTAAATACTTGAGCTTGCAACATA
>CABXTP010000039.1 GCA_902515175.1 uncultured Pelagibacteraceae bacterium | reverse complement strand
AAAAATACCTTTAGGAAAATCAATTTTTTTTTGTTTTGGTAATCGAACACCAATTAGATTATTCAATAATTCATAACCAAAAAAACCAATAAATAAATCAGTCTCTTTTAAACATTTTTTTGGTTTCTTATTCAAAAATTTATAAATATTTTTCTTGTTAAGAATAATTTTTTTAGAAAATTCCGTATATAAATCAAATCCATTATGAGATTTATAAATTATATAAGGTTTCCTTGACTTATGAATATCGGCTAATTGATTTTGTTTGCTCAATTTACTCGGTTCTTAATCTTAAAACTGGTTCTTCTTTAATAGGCAGATGTATTATTGCTGCAAAAATTGATAATGCAATTGCCAAATACCACGCATAATCATAAGAGCCATAAATATCGTGGAATAGGCCTCCCAAATATGCCCCAAAAAATGAGCCAATTTGATGACTTAGAAAGACTAATCCATATAATAAACCTAAGTATTTTGTTCCAAAAAGATGTGCAACTATTCCACTAGTTGCTGGTACAGTTGATAACCATAAAAATCCAAAACTTGCCCCAAATATGAACGCTGAAATATTACTTGCGGGGGTAAATATAAAGAAAACTATTGAAACACCTCTTAAAAAGTAAATTGCACTTAAAATAATTTTTTTACTCATTTTTGCAGAGAGATAACCACTTAATAAGGAACCAAAAATATTAAATAAACCTATTAATGATAAAATTGCTGCAGCAGTCCAATCTTCTAAACCTCTATCTATTACGTATTTTGGTACATGTGTTCCAACTAAAGTTATATGAAATCCACAAACAAAAAAGCCTGATACTAATAATATATAACTTTTTGTTTGAAAGGCTTCAGTGAGAGCCTCTTTAAAAGTTTGATCTGATTTTTTTTCTATATCGTCAATTATAGATGGAGATCTAACAAAATAAGCAGCAAATAAACCCAATAGTAAAAATAAGAAAAATATAAATAAAGTATAATTCCAACCAAACTCACTTAGGGAATAATTAGTAAAAATTGGAGAAAGAAAATAACCAAATGAACCTACAGCAGTCACAAAACTCATTGCAATAGTTCTTGTTGATAGTGGGAAATGCTTGCCAACAACTGACATTGGAATACTTATTGCAGTACCTCCTAATCCAATACCAATTAATAAACCCATGTGAATTTGAAAAAAAATTCCTGTGTTTGGTCCTGTAGATAAAAAATAAATACCAAAAGTATAAAAAATAAATGCAGAAATTATAGCTACGTGACCGCCATATCGGTCAGCAACTGCACCAAAAATTGGTCCGGTCAAACCCCACATCAACATTTGCACACCAATAGCAAATCCAAATGCAGTATTGCTAATATTTAAGCTTTCATTAAAATCAATAAAAAATAAACCAAATACTTGTCTTACCCCAAGAGAAATTAAAACGACAATACAGGCGGCAAATAAAGTTATTATTGCCGTTTTGGATCTAAAAAATTTTTCTGATATCATTTCAAATGTCTTAGAGCTTGTTTAATATCTGAGATTAAGTCTTTTGGATCCTCAAGACCAATATGCAACCTGACAAGATGTTCATTTTTAGATAAATTCATAAATTTTCTTTTTCCTGTTTCTCTATATTCTTGATGTAAAGCTAAACTTTCAAAACCACCCCAACTATAACCATAACCAAAAAGTTTAAGTGAATTAACAAATCTTCTAACAGAATTAATATCATTGGACTTTATTTTTAAGCCCATTAAACCAGAAGCTCCAGAATAATATTTTTTCCACATTCTAAAATTGATAGAGTCTTTTTTGTATGGGTACAGTAATTTTATTTTTTTATTTTTTGATAGAAATGAAGCAACTTTTTTAGCATTCTCTCTATGACGATCCAGTCTAACATCTAAAGTTCGAAGACCTCTAGTAATTAAATAAGCATCATCAGGACCAAGTCTTAATCCTGTAATTCTTTCAGCGTTTTTTACTTTTGAGAAAACTTTTTTATTTACTGCCAAACTTCCTCCCATTACATCGGAATGACCAGAATAATATTTAGTAGCTGATACAATTGACATATCAAAACCAAGTTTTATTGGTTTTAAATAATAAGGTGTGCCCCATGTATTGTCTATTGCTGTCAAAATTTTATTTTTTTTTGCAATTGATAGAATTTTTCCAAGGTCCTGAAAATCAAAAGTATTGCTACCAGGATTTTCAACAAAAATTAATTTGGTTTTATTTGTAATATTTTTTTTTAACGTATTTAAATCACTAGGGTTATAAAAAATTGTTTTGATATTAAATTCCTTCAAAAATTTTTCTGTAAGTAACCTTGTTGGGCTATAAACTGGATCAGCAACTATAATTTCATCCCCTGGTCGTGTAACACTAAATATTGCCAAAAAAACTGCCCCAAAACCTGTGGGGGTTGTAAACACATGATAACTTTCCTCAAGTTTTGTCAAAATTTTTTGCAAAATATAAGTAGTAGATGTACCTTGTCTTCCATAATCATAATAACCACCAGTTGGGTTTTTTTTTGCTTTTGCTTGGGTTTTTCTTATATGCTTCATAGACTTAAAAATAATCGTTGATGCCCTTACTACTGGAGGATTAACTGACTGATTATGAAAGTCTTTTGCAGTATGTTTTAAAAATGTCTTGAACGAGTTTGTCATAAAAAATTTGATAACTAATACGGACAATGCTATATCCGGCCTATAATTTCAATTAAATTATAACAAAGGAAAAAATGGGATATCCAAAAAAGCACAGAGGTCGTAGAAAACAAGGCTCAAAAAAGAGAAGAGCAAAAAGGAAAAATAAGAAAAAATAATTTTTATATTGATGGTTTTAAACAAAAAAATCAACTCTATAAGAAAAATCTCTTTCGCCCTATTTATTTTCTCACTTCTTTCTCTGCTAGGCTCTCTTTGGTTAAATAATACATTAGCAAATTTTAAATATACTAAAAGCTTTTATGATGAAAAAATTGATATATCTAAAGTTTTTAAAAAAAGTATTGAATGTTCAAAAAATTTAGA
>CABXTP010000038.1 GCA_902515175.1 uncultured Pelagibacteraceae bacterium | reverse complement strand
TCTCTCAATCTTTATAAACAATTTCTCTTGCTGACATAATTAATCCATCAGCCTCATCTTTTGATAAAGCAAAGTCCTCAAGGTAACCTTGGATTTTTACTCTTTCACCTTTTACAATATCATATCCACCAGTTAACTCATCAGATGCAAGGTCAGCAAAATCTTCTAACGTTAATATTTTTTGTTCACCTAGTGTTACTAACATTCCTAGGGTAAGTCCTTTAAGATTTATTAAAGTATCTTCAAGACCCAGATCTTTAATTCTTTGTGAGATATCCTCTTGATCCTTTTCATGAAATTCTTTTGCTCGTTCAATTAATGCCTTGGCAGTATCTTCCTCAATACCTTCAATTTTTGATAAATTTTCTA
The DNA here is from genome assembly GCA_902515175.1 of uncultured Pelagibacteraceae bacterium. Lineage (GTDB taxonomy): Bacteria > Pseudomonadota > Alphaproteobacteria > Pelagibacterales > Pelagibacteraceae > Pelagibacter. The sequence continues at coordinate 2,757 of CABXTP010000038.1, read as the reverse complement.
CTGAGCTGTCTTTTATATCATCAATAGTGGAGAATCCCTCAGCAACTAGTAATTGACCAAGTGTTTCATCCAGCTCTAAGTTTTTAACAAAATATTCTGTTTTCTCTTTAAACTCTTGCTGTCTTCTTTCAGAGTCCTCTTGATCTGTCATTATATTAATTTCATAATTTAAAAGTTTTGTTGCAAGACGCACATTTTGTCCTCTTCTACCAATTGCTTTACTTAAATTTTCTTCTGTTAAAATTACATCAAGTTTTTTTCTCTCTACATCAACATTTACTCTTTGAACTTCAGCTGGAGATAATGCATTGGATACTAAGAGAGCTGGATCTTCTGACCAATTAACAATATCAATTTTTTCTCCCTGAAGTTCATTAACAACTGCCTGAACTCTTGAGCCTCTCATTCCTACACAAGCACCAACTGGATCTAAAGAAGTGTCAACAGCCTTAACACATATCTTAGCCCTACTTCCAGGATCTCTTGAAGATGACTTTATTTCTATAAGGCCATCATAAATTTCAGGCACCTCTTGAACAAATAATTTTTCCATAAATTTTGGATGCGCTCTTGATAAAAAAATTTGTTGACCTCTAGGCTCTCGTCTTACATCATAACAATATGCTTTAACTCTATCTCCGGCCTTAATATTTTCTCTAGGAATAATTTCATTTTTTTGAATAATTGCCTCTGTTCTTCCAAGATCAACAATAATATTTCCAAACTCTAATCTTTTAACGATTCCACTTAAAATAGTATCTTTTTTATCGATAAAATCATTGTATTGTCTCTCTCTTTCAGCCTCTCTGACATTCGCACTAATTACTTGTTTAGCGGTTTGAGCAGCTATTCTACCAAAATCAAATGATGGTAGGGGTTGAAGAACTTCGTCACCAATTTTTTTATCCTTATTTGTCTCATTTAGAATTATTGCATCTTCAAGATTTATTTCTGTATTCGTGTTTTCTGGATTTTCCGAAATGATTAATTTTCTAAAAAGTTCAATATCCCCATTTTCTCTATTAATTAAAACTTTAATTTCATTATCGTGCCCAAATTTAGATTTTGCAGCTTTGGCAATGCCAGTCTCCATCGAACTAATAATTAATTCCTTATCAATAGATTTCTCTAAAGCAACAGCCTCAGCTATTCTTAAAAGTTCTAATTTATCTGCTCTTTTATTTAACATTTTTTTGTTTGCTCCAAAAAAAAATGGGCTAAAGCCCATTTTGTGAAGACAATAATTTAAGAGGAATATAATAAAGTTTTTTTTTAATTCAACTGAAACTATTTAGAAAAAACACTCGCTTTATCAGTCTTTTCCCAGGAAAATGTCCCATCTGACTCTGGAGACCTTCCAAAATGACCATATGCAGCTGTTTTTTCATAAATTGGTTTGTTTAAACCCAACATCTCTCTAATTCCTCTTGGACTTAAATCAAAATTTTCTTTAATTTTTTCTTCAACAAATTTATTTTTTTCTAAATCATTATCAAATAAATTTACATAAACTGATAAAGGTTTTGAAACTCCAATTGCATATGCCAATTGAATTAAACATTTATCTGCAATATTAGAAGCTACTATATTTTTGGCTATGTATCTCGATGCGTAAGCTGCAGATCTATCTACTTTTGTTGGATCTTTTCCAGAAAAAGCACCTCCCCCGTGTGGAGCTGCACCACCATAAGTATCCACAATAATTTTTCTACCTGTAAGTCCACAGTCGCCATCAGGTCCTCCAATTACAAAATTTCCGGTTGGATTTACAAAAAACTCTTCCTCATTAAAATCCTCTAAAAAATTTTTAGGTATAGCATTTAACATATAAGGTCTTAAAAGATCTCTAACTTGAGATTGATTTATATCAGCAGAATGTTGTGAAGATATAACAACTGATTTAACTTTTTTTGGTTTACTATTCTCATATTCAAAAGTTACTTGACTTTTAGAGTCCGGTTCTATGTTCTTTAATTTTCCTGACTTGCGGTCTTCAGCCATTAGCCTTAATATCTTATGAGAATAATGAATAGGTGCAGGCATTAATTCATTTGTCTCTCTACAAGCATATCCAAACATTATACCTTGGTCGCCAGCACCTTCATCTTTGTTTCCAGATGAATCAACACCCATTGCAATATCTGCCGATTGAGAATGTAAATGACAGTCTATTTTAGTTGCATCTCTCCAAGTAAATCCTTTTTGATCATATCCAATATCTTTAATACAATTTCTTACTTTTTGAATTAAATCTTCTTTTTTAATTTCTGGACCTCTAACTTCACCAGCTAAAACTACCTTATTCGTTGTAGTTAGTGTTTCACAAGCCACTCGTGAATATGGATCATTAGCTAGATAACTATCCACAACCATATCTGAAATTCTATCTGAAACTTTATCAGGGTGTCCCTCAGAAACAGACTCACTTGTAAAAAGATAGTTTTTTAATTTACTCATTTTGAATTTTTCTAAATGAAAAAATTATAAAAATATACAATAAAATTATGCTAAAAAATATTTTATTTCCATATTTAGAAAAAAGGGTTGTTTCAACAGTTCTTTTTTTCTTTAAAGTCAATGTATCCACTTTCATCTAAAGAAAGTTTTTTTTCAGCCACTCCGATTGGATTTATTATAGCAGTAATTCCATTATTTGCTGATCTAATAACATACTTGCCGTTCTCTATTGCCCTAAAAATACTATGTGTATAATGTTGGTAAGGACCTATTGAATTTCCGAACCAACCATCCTCTGAA
>CABXTP010000037.1 GCA_902515175.1 uncultured Pelagibacteraceae bacterium | reverse complement strand
AGATCTCAAACTATGACCAGCAAAATTTTTATTTTCTATACCTGCTAAGTTTAAATATTCTTTCATTAATAAAACAACAGATTGGTCAGTTAATCTTTTATCAGTAAGCGCTAAACCTTTCGTAAATCTTCTAAAAATAGGTCCAGATTTAATTTTAGAAATTTCTAACCAATTTTGTAAGTTTTTTACAGGACAATAAATTTCATTATTGAAGTAGGGTAATCCTTTAATCATTCCTTCACCGAATTGGTCAGTTTTTGATTTTTTGATAGTGATTTTGAGACCCTCAGGAACGAATTCTAAATCATCATGATCAATTGAAATAAGTTCCGTTCTTCTAAAACCACCTCCAAAGCCAATTAAAATTATTGATTTATCTCTTAACTTCTTAATTTCCTCAATTTTTTGTTCATTTATTACATTAATTATCGATTTTAAATGACTGATTAATATAGGTTTTTTACCTTTTTGAATGCTCCCTTTAACTCTTCTTATACCCATTAAATTTTCGACAATAATTGGATGTTTTGTATCTAAATAATGCCCTTTTAGTTTATGAACCATGCTTATTGACACCAATCTCCGTCGTAATGTACTTATTTTTGAATTTTTAGATAGATGAGTAATGTATAAGGAAACAATTTTTGGCTCTGATGGCAAAGATTTAAAACCGTGTTTAGCACAAAAAGCCCCAAAATCTCTAAAATCTGATTTATAAGCTCTCAATGTGTTATTTGCCTTAGAGCTTTTGAGATTATTTAAAGTGGCCTCATGAAGCAATTTTAGATCTGTTGTGAGCTTATTCATATAATTACTATTGATAACAATTAATTATCATTAGTAATATATCATGTGATTTTTAATGTCAATAGTTTAAATTAAAAAAAATATGGGTTCGATTGATGGAGAAATTCCTGCGGTATGGTTCTTAATTAGCTCGATTGGTTTCGCAATTTTAACTTTTATTCAGTACCGAAATACAGGTAAAAGTTTTAATACTATTTTTCTCTCATTAATGGGAATCATTTTTTTTATAAGCTATATAATATTGGTAATTTTCCCTAAAACTTAATGATAAGGAATTTAGAGGAAAAAGATAAAAAAAATTGGGAAAATTTATATAATGGCTATGCCAATTTTTATAAAGTTCCTATGAATCGAGGAATACTAGACACGCTTTGGAACTGGATTCATGATAAAAATCATATTGTTAATGGTGTTTGTTATGAATTAGAGAATAAAATTGTTGGAATTGCTCATTACAGAACAATGCCAAGACCAATTAAAGGTGAATATATAGGTTTCTTAGATGATTTATATGTTGATCCAAATTATAGAGGTCAAAAAATAGCACAAAAAATAATAAATTATTTAAAAACATTATCTAAAGATAATAACTGGAGTGGAATTCGATGGATCACCCACTCCTCTAATAATAATGCAAAAAAATTATACGACAAGATAGCTGATAATACAGGTTTTGAAATCTATGAACTTAAAGGGGACTAAATTTCAATTAAAAGTTTGGAAATATCTAAAAAAAATACCAAAAGGTAAGGTAAAAACTTACAAGCAGGTAGCAATAGGTATAAAAAGTCCAAAATCCGCTCGTGCTGTTGCTAATGCTTGTGCTAAAAACCCATATGCCCCAAAAATACCTTGTCATAGAGTGATCAGATCTGATGGAGCTCCCGGAGGCTACTCTGGACGAGGTGGAATTAAGCAAAAGCTAAAATTACTTAGATCTGAAAAAGTAGCTATTTAGTGCTATTTTAACCCTTTTTAAAGCTAAAAAAGTAAGTAAATCAACGTTTTTTTTCCTTTTTACGTGATTTATTCATAAATAACATAATTCACCCTTCAGTTGTACCATATTTGAGCCTAAGCCTAAAATAGACCCCTCTACGGGCGTTTAAATGGTATATTCAATTAGTGCATCGCTCTACTATTCAACTATATCAATGCTTTTAGACTGCCCTATTTTTAGGGAATTTTCATAACCATAATCAAAAAAAAGCCGCTATATTAAAGGATTATTTGATGTTTTTCATAATTTGCCAAAAAACTAAACTTTTGCTCATCATGTTAAGGTAATTTGATATTAAATAATTCAAAAATATTCTAACAATTACATTAATTATAAAATTAATAAATGCAATAAATACAATAGTTTAAATTATATACTTAATGTAATACTTTAGATATTAGTAAATAAATATTACCTATTATTTAACTTTTTTGACTAAGCTCTCTCTTCTTGAGATGTAGATACCACTTAATACAATAATAAATAAACCTATGAAAGTCCAATTATCAGGGAAATCACTAAAGAAATAATAGCCTATTATAATATTCGTAATGATCTCAAAGTAGCTAAATGGAGCTAATTTAGAAGCATCAGCATATTTAAGAGACAATATTAGGAATAAATGCCCTATACAGGCAAATATACCTATGGCCGCCATCATAGACCACTGATTTAAGGTTGGTTTTACCCACACAAATGGCATTACAATTGATATGATTACGGCCCCTACTACACCAGTTAATAATAAAGTAAGTAGAGGATTATCTGAAGTACTTAATTTACGAGTGATAATTAAATAAAAACCATACATCACACCTGTTCCAAGAGCAGCTATGCTTGCTAAGTTAATTTCTACAAATCCTGGTCTTATAACTACTAAAGAACCTATAAAACCTATAATTACTGCAGACCATCTTCTAAATCCTACCTTCTCACCTAAAAAAACTGGAGAAAAAGCTGTAACAATTAAAGGAGCAACAAAAGCTAAAGTTAATGCTTTTGCTAAAGAGATTACAGAAATTGCATAAAAGAAACAAATATTTGCAGTTAAAAGAATTAAACCTCTTATGAATTGTAATTTTGGTTTATCGGTCCAAACAAGATTTTTCCGAAAAAAGAAAAACATTACTGGAAAAGTGAAAGCCACTGTAAAAAAATATCTTGCCCATGTAATTTGTAATACTGGAAGATCTGCACTTAAATATTTTGCAAATCCATCCATAATAGGAAGCATCACCCACGCCAAAAGATTAAAAGTTATAGCCTTCATTTGTAGAAGAAGGATATAGATTAATTAAAGTATTTTAAAGCAAAGAATACAACTATTGGAATTGTTATAAATGACATTAATGTAGACACAACAATAGTGCTAGCAACACTATCAACAATTTTTTTAGGTGAATATA
>CABXTP010000036.1 GCA_902515175.1 uncultured Pelagibacteraceae bacterium | reverse complement strand
ATATGACGATTATTAAAGCGAGAAAAATTATTGGTAAAAAAATTATAGGTATTACATGTCACAATTCTATTAAGCTTGCAAAAATAGCAATAATTAACAAAGCTGATTACTTAGCTTTTGGCGCATTCTTTCCCTCGAAAACAAAAAAAACAAAATATAAAGCAAAGGTAAAAATATTAGATAAAGTAAAAAAACTTACAAAAATACCAATTGTTGCAATTGGAGGTATAAATAATGAAAATTATAAAAAACTCTTATTGAATAAAGCAAACTTTTTGGCTATTTCAAGCTACATTTGGAAAAATAAAAAACTTAAACCTTTAGATGCAGTAAAAAAATTAAAATGAAAATTAATGCCAGTGAAATAAGAGTTGGAATGCTATTGGAATATAAGAATGACCTTTGGGAAGTTTTAAAAACACAACATGTAAAACCAGGTAAAGGCGGTGCATTTGCTCAGGTGGAGATGAAAAGTGTAAATAAAAATACTAAATTAAATGAAAGATTTAGATCTAGCGAATCCGTTGAAAAAGCCTCACTGGATGAAACAAACTTTAACTTTCTTTATAATGACGAAAATAATTATTATTTCATGAATCCTAAATCATTTGAACAAATTGAAATTAATAAAGGTGTTATAGGTGAGAAAAGAAAGCTTTTAACTGAAAATTTGGATGTTTTGATAAAATTTTATAATGATGTAGCAATTTCAATAGAATTACCAAATCAAGTAAATTGTAAAGTTGAGACGACAGATGCTGCATTAAAAGGACAGACAGTTTCTTCATCTTATAAACCTGCAAAATTAAACAATGGTTTAAATATTCAAGTACCGCCATTTATTGAAGCTGGTGATGAAATAATAGTTGATACACGAAATTTAGAATACGTTAAAAAAATTTAATTCAGTGAAATCTATATCAGCAAATCTAAATATTATGATAAAAGCCAGTGAGAAGGCATCTAAAATTTTGATAAGAGATTTTGGAGAAATAGAAAAATTACAAGTTTCAAAAAAAGGTCCAGCTGATTTTGTTACCAACTCGGATTTAAAAGTAGAAAAAATAATTTTACAAGAATTAATTAAAGCAAGACCAAATTACTCAATTATTAGTGAAGAACACGGTACAATAAATAATAAAGATAAAAATAATACTTGGATAATTGATCCAATTGATGGAACTGTAAATTTTTTGCATGGGGTTCCTCATTTTGCAATTTCAATAGCTCTTAAATCTAAAGATGAAATAGTCACTGGTTTAATTTTTGATCCAGTAAAAAATGAAATTTTTTATGCTGAAAAAAACAATGGTGCTTTTTTTAATAATCATAGAATTAAAGTTTCAAAAAAAAATCAAATTAATGATTGTTTATTTGCATATGGAGGGAAAATTAAAAATGAGCCTGAAATACCTCTCAGAAAATCAGGTTGTGCAGCCCTCGATATGGCATATGTTGCAGCGGGAAGATATGATGGATTCTTTCAAGATAATTTAAATATTTGGGATATTGCAGCTGGAATTATATTAATTGAAGAGGCTGGCGGAATGATCAATAATATCAATCTATCATTCATTAAAAATATCAAGGTAATCGCTTCTAGTGCTGATATTAATTCAAAATTGCTTGAAAAATTGAATAACTTTTAATTGTTTTAAAAAAAACTTTTGTTATAACACTCGACATGAAAAAAAATATTCACCCAAACTATCACACGATTAAAGTCGAAATGACAGATGGTTCACAATTTGAAACTAAGTCAACATGGGGAAAAGAGGGAGAGATTTTAAAGTTAGAAATCGATCCAAAGTCTCACTCAGCTTGGACAGGTGGAAAGCAAAAACTTATGGATAAAGGAAGAATAAGTAAGTTTAACAAAAAATTTCAAAATTTTAAATCAGAGAAAAAAAATTAAATGTCTAATGCTCCATTGATGCCGATGGCAACAGCTGTTTGGCTTGTAGAGAATACTACTCTAACTTTTAGACAGATAGCTGACTTTTGTAAGCTGCATGAATTAGAAATTCAAGGAATTGCTGACGGAGAGGTGGCCAAAGGTATAAAGGCCTATAATCCAATAATTTCAGGACAATTAACTAGAGAAGAAATTGAATTATCTTCTAAAGATAATAATAGACCATTAAAAATTAAAGGAACAGATATTGAAATTTCAAATACTGAAAAAAAAATTAAGAAATATATTCCATTATCTAAACGTCAAGATAAACCTGACTCTGCTTTATGGCTTTTAAAACAACATAATATTTTAAAAGACTCTCAAATAGCAAAATTAGTTGGTATTACAAAAAACTCTGTCACTTCAATAAGAAATAAAAGTTACTGGAATTATAATAACTTAAGTCCAAAAGATCCTGTAGCTTTAAACTTATTTTCTCAAAAAGATTTAATTGAAGCCATAGAAAAGGCTGAACGAAGAATTAAAAGAGAGAAAAAACAAAAAGAAAAAGAAAAACTTGCTCTTCAAGTAAACAATTAATGAATAAAACTAATAGACATAAAAATATAAAAGTGCTACGAAGTCACTTTTTTGGAGGTTAATATTAAAATAGAAGTAAAAGATAATAATATTGAACAAGCACTGAGAGTTTTAAAAAGGAAACTTCAGAGAGATGGTTTTTTCAAAATAATAAAATTAAAAAACACATATGAAAAACCCTCTGAGAAGAAAAAAAGAATTCTTCAAGAAAATATTAAAAGAGTAAAAAAGCTAAACAAAATTAGAAATAGAATTTAAGAATATCGCGGGGTGGAGCAGTCTGGTAGCTCGTCAGGCTCATAACCTGAAGGTCGACGGTTCAAATCCGTCCCCCGCAACCAATTTACCTAATTTTAAAATTTGACTTTTTGCTGTCAATTAAGAATCCCTTTACTGTTTCTTTTGTTAACTCTTGAAAAGATTTTCCAAATTTTTCAATTTTTTCAATTATAGATGGTGGGACTGTTATGATTTGACATTTTAATTTTTTTGCTTGTAGATAATTGTATGGCTCTCTAACACTAGCCCACAATATTTTTACATTTTTATATTTTCTAGCCATTTTTATGCTTTTTACAAATTCTGGTACAGGATCTTTTCCTGTGTCTGCAGCCCTTCCTGCAAAAATAGAAATAATTACTTTAGTTTTTTTGTTTATCACTCTTAAAATTTTTTTTGTTTGTTGGGCTGAGTAAACGGCCGTAATATTTAATTTTATATTTTTGCTATTTAATTCTTTTATTACTTGACCTGTAAACTTATTTTTTGAATTTATAATAGGTACTTTGACATAAACATTTTTTCCCCAAGTACTAATTTTCAAGCCTTGATCAATCATATTCTTTTTGTCGTCAGCAAATACTTCAAAAGAAATAG
>CABXTP010000035.1 GCA_902515175.1 uncultured Pelagibacteraceae bacterium | reverse complement strand
AATCAAATTAAAAAAGAGCTTAAGGTTATAGAAAAAGAAGTTTCTAAAAAATTTGGAGATTTAAAAAACCCACTTCTTTTATCTGTCAGATCAGGCGCAAGAGTTTCTATGCCAGGCATGATGGATACTATACTCAATCTCGGCTTAAACGATAAAACTGTAATTGCTCTGGCAAAAAAAACATCTAATGGAAGATTTGCCAAAGACAGTTACAGAAGATTTATTCAAATGTATGCTAATGTAGTTATGGGTGTAGAAAACTATTATTTTGAGGAATTAATAGAAAATTATAAACTCACAAAGGGTGTATTGTTAGATACAGAATTAGATGAAGAGGACTGGAATGGTTTGATAAAAGATTTTAAAAACACCGTTCGCGAAAAGACTGGCAAAGACTTCCCTCAAGATGTATATCAACAATTACTAGGTGCTATAAGTGCTGTTTTCTTATCATGGGAAAGTAAGAGAGCAAAGATTTATAGAAAATTAAATCAAATTCCCTCTGACTGGGGTACAGCAGTTAACGTTCAATCAATGGTTTTTGGAAACATGGGAAACGATTGCGCAACAGGTGTTGTCTTTACTAGAAATCCATCTGATGGCTCAAATAATATTTATGGTGAATATCTTATCAATGCACAAGGCGAAGATGTTGTTGCTGGAACTAGAACACCACAGCACATTACTAAAAAAGCTAAAAAAAAGGCGAAAGTAAAAGATAACTCTTTAGAAGAGTCTATGCCTAAAATTTATTCAGAACTTAAAAAGATATTAAGAATTCTAGAAAAACATTATAAAGATATGCAAGATGTAGAATTTACAGTAGAGAATAAAAAACTTTGGATACTCCAAACTCGCGCAGGTAAAAGAACCTCAAAAGCATCCATAAAAATTGCAGTAGATATGGTAAGAGAAAAACTTATTTCAAAGGAAGAAGCTGTATTAAGAATAGATCCAAATTTCTTAGATACATTGTTACACCCAACCTTGGATGAAAAAAGTTCAATTAATGTTATTGCCAACGGACTTCCTGCCTCACCCGGTGCAGCTAGCGGTAAAGTAGTTTTTACATCTGAGGAAGCTGAAAGGCTTAATGATATGATGCAAGACGTAATTTTAGTTAGAGTTGAAACTTCTCCAGAGGATATTCAGGGAATGCATGCAGCAAAGGGAATTTTAACAGCAAGGGGGGGGATGACCAGCCATGCTGCAGTTGTTGCAAGAGGGATGGGTAGACCTTGTGTTTCTGGGTCAAGTGAAATTGACATAAACTATGATCTTAAATCATTTAAAACTCCATCTGTAGAAGTTAAAGAAGGTGACATAATCACAATTGATGGTTCAACTGGTAGAATAATTTTAGGAAAAGTACCTACAATTAAACCAGAGATATCTGGTGATTTCTCAAAATTAATGAGTTGGGCTGATAATATTAGGAAATTAAAAGTAAGGACGAATTCTGAAACACCATTAGACACAAAAATTGCAAGAGAATTTGGTGCAGAAGGTATTGGTCTATGTAGAACAGAGCACATGTTTTTTGATGAGGAGAGAATTTTATCAGTGCGTGAAATGATATTGTCAAAAACTCAAGAAGATAGAGCAAAAGCTTTAAAAAAACTTTTGCCACATCAAAAAAAAGATTTTATGAAAATTTTTAAGATAATGCATGGACTTCCTGTTACAGTAAGATTACTTGATCCACCCTTACATGAATTTTTACCAAGATCAGAAAAAGAAATTTCTGAAATTGCAAATTTAGTTGGAGTAAATCTAAATGATGTGAAAATTAGAATTAATGAACTACATGAACAAAATCCTATGTTAGGACATAGGGGTTGCAGATTGGGAATTTCTTTTCCAGAAATATACGAAATGCAATGTAGAGCAATATTTGAGGCATTATCTGAGTTAAAAAAAAATAAACAAAAATTTGCATTTCCAGAAATAATGATACCGCTTATTTCTACAGAGACTGAAATTAAAATTATGAAAGATTTAGTGATTAGAATAGCTGGGCAAGTAGAAAAATATAATAAAATTAAAATAAAATATTTAGTAGGCACTATGATTGAATTACCAAGAGCAGCGATTAAAGCAAAAGATATAGCAAAACATGCAGAATTTTTTAGCTTTGGAACAAATGATTTAACTCAGACTACTTTTGGAATAAGTAGAGATGACAGTGGAAAATTTCTAAACGATTACATTGAAAATAAAATTTTTTCAGTTGACCCATTTATATCAATAGATGAGGGTGTTGAGGATTTAATAGAGTTAGCGGTTTTAAAAGGTAAAAAACAAAATAAAAAAATAAAATTAGGAATTTGTGGAGAACATGGAGGAGATCCGAAAAGTATAGCTTTTTGCTCGAGAGCTGGATTAGACTATATATCTTGCTCACCATATAGAGTTCCAATTGCAAGATTAGCAGCAGCTCAAGCAGAAATAAATAAAAAAAAAAATTAAATGCCCGTTAAATGAAACTTACTTATCGACCGGAAATAGATGGTCTTAGAGCAATCGCCGTTGGTGCTGTAGTTCTATATCATGCACAATTATCTTTTTTTGGTGATAAAATTTTTACAGGTGGTTTTATTGGGGTAGATATTTTTTTTGTAATTTCTGGATATTTAATTACATCAATTATCTTAAAAGAATTAATTTCTACAGGCACATTCTCTTTTAAATATTTTTACGAAAGAAGAATAAGACGGATTCTTCCAGCATTATTAGTTGTGATGTTGGCATCAATGCCTTTTGCTTGGATGTATTTTATACCAATTAGTTTTATCGATTTTTCAAAATCTATACTTTATTCGCTTGGATTTGGCTCGAATTTTTATTTTCATTATTCTGGTCAAGAATATGGTGCGATTGATGGTTTGCTTAAACCTTTTCTTCATACATGGTCTTTATCTGTTGAGGAACAATTTTACATCTTATTTCCAATAGTTTTATTGGCTTCATTTAGATTTTGTAGGAAATACTTATTTTATATATTGATAATTGGATTTGTTGTCAGTTTAGGATTTGCAGAATGGACTAGTAGAAACTATATCTCAATATCTTTTTATTTTCTTCATACAAGAATATGGGAGTTATTAGCAGGCTCTATTTTAGCATATTTTGAAATTAGTTTAGGACACAGAAGTAGACAAAAAACTTTAAATATGATTTTACCAACCATTGGTTTGATTTTGATTACTCATTCTTTTATTTATTTTAATGACAAAACATTCCATCCTTCTTTGTACACTCTATCACCTATAATTGGTGTCTCTCTTATCATTTGGTTCTCTGATCCAAAAGATATAATTACTAAAATTCTTTCAACAAAATTATTTGTTGGAGTTGGTTTAATTTCATATTCTTTATATCTTTGGCACTTTCCTATTTTCTCATTTGCAAGAATAATTAATTTTTCTCAAGGAGATATATCTAAAAAATTATTAATTGGAATAATTGCACTTATAATTTCAATTTTATCTTATTTACTGATTGAAAGACCAAGTAGAAACAGAGAAAATAAATTTAAAATCATAATAAGTGGTATTATTATTTTAACTTCTATTTTAGTTATCTCTAACTCTATTATTATCAAAGAAAAAGCATTTGAAAAAAGATTCCCAGAAATTTTGCAAAAAAATTTTGGTGGTTCAGAAAAACAAAGGGCATTACTCAAAAATTCAAATGGTGAAATCTGTGATAGTGGAGATTTTAGAATATGTAAATTTAACACTTTCTCAAGTAAGAAAATTTATATAGTAGGGGATAGTCATTTAGGATCTATAATGTTTGACCTTAAAAATAGAGTAGTTGAAAAAGACTACCAATTTATCACTTCTATTTTACCAGCTTGCATGTATTTTCCAGGATTTGATTTGGTTGAAAAAAATTTTATCAAAACATGTAATAATGATTATTTTTTAAAGTTAAAAAAAATTTTTTTAAAAGAAAAAGATTCTATAATTATATTTGGCGGAAGACTTCCTGTATATATATCAAATTCTTATTTTAATAATCAGGAAGGTGGTGTTGAGGGTAATAAATTTTCCAGTAAGTATA
>CABXTP010000034.1 GCA_902515175.1 uncultured Pelagibacteraceae bacterium | reverse complement strand
TTATCAAAATTTCCAGCCCCTGGATGAATAACAATACCAGCAGGTTTATTTAAAACAATTAAGTCTTCATCTTCATAACTTATATTTAATTTATAATCATAAGGTTTGAGTGATGGTTTTTTTGGTTCTGGGATGGATAACTCTATTAAATCTCCATTAGATATTCTTTTTGATGGATCTACTATTGTCTTATTATTTACTTTTAAATTTCTATTAATAATTAAATTTTTGATTCGAGTCCTACTTATATCCTTATCTTTCTTACTAACAAAAACATCAATACGAATGTTTTCATCAGATTCTTTCGCTATAAAATTTATTTTTTTTTTCATAAAATGTTATATTAATATTATATGCGCTTGTAGCTCAATTGGATAGAGCGCCTGACTTCGGATCAGGAGGTTCTGGGTTCGACTCCTAGCAGGCGCACCAATTACTCACCCATATTTATTAAAGTCCCTTTAGAACGCGCTTTTAAAAAAGAATAATAAAATAAAGATATTCCACAGGCTAAATAAATCAAATTTAGTAAATAAGCATATCTTAAATTTTCATAATTTATTGTGCCATTTAGTAGAATATTTCTTGTTTCATCAAAAATATAAACTAACGGTAGTCCTTTAGCTATAAATTGAAAAAAACTTGGTAGAATTTCTAATGGATAGTAGATGCAACCTAAAGGAGCTAGTAAAAATAAGGATGACCATGCGATATTTTCGAATGATGGTCCAAATCTAATCAATCCCGCACTTACATATAAACCGAGTGTTATTCCAAAAATGTATAAGCTTAAAAATAATAACAATAAAGGAAAACCTAATTTTAAAATTGAAACCCCAAATAATGGAGATGTTAATAATATTGCAGGAACCAATCCTATTAAAGTTCTAATTAAAGCAGTAAATATTAAAGATATAATAATTTCTTTTAATTTTAATGGCGCAATAAATAAATTTGTAAAATTTCGGCTCCAGATTTCTTCTAAAAAAAGCATATTAAAACTTATGCTTGATCTAAAAAGAATATCATAAAGAATAGCACACGTAAGAATTATTCCGAGTGTGTCATTGTAATAATTACTGTAAATTGAAAAAAATTTCGAAATAAAACCCCAGAGGATAATCTGTATTGTAGGCCAATATATAAGATCAAGAATTCTTGGTAAGGACCCTTTAATAAGATAAAAATGTCTTAAAAAAAGACCATACATTTTATTAAAATTCATTTTTCTCTCTTGCAAGTTTTAAAAAAACCTCTTCCATATTTTTTCTTCCATGCTTATGTATCAGCTCTTTTGGAATACCTTCATCTATTATAGATCCCTCATTCATCATAAGAACCGATGAACAGAGCCTCTCCACTTCAGACATATTGTGTGAAGCTAACAAAATAGAAGCTCCTTTTTCTTTTTGATAATTTTCTAAAAAACTTCTCACAAAATCACCTGTTTCAGGATCGAGAGATGCAGTTGGTTCATCAAGAAGAAGTACCATAGGATCGTTTATAATTGATTTTGCAAGACTTACTCTATTTTTTTGACCAGAGGAAAGTTCACCAGTTATTTTGTTTATTATTTTGTTAAGTCTAAGTTTTTCTGAAAGACTATCGATTTTTTCTGTAAGATTTTTTACATCATATAATCTCCCATAAACTTCTAGATTTTGTTTTACTGTCAATTTTTTTGGTAATTCAATATACGGTGAAATGAAATTTAAGTGATTTAAAAGCTCTACTCTTTTTTTTTCTATTTCAATACCATTAATTAAAATCTTTCCTTTTGAAGGTTTTAAAAGTCCCAGTATCATTCCAATAGTGGTAGTTTTTCCGCAACCATTTGGTCCAAGTATTCCAATAATCTCATTTTTTTTTACTTTAAAAGAAATATTTTTTACGGCTTCTTTTTGATTATATTTTTTTGATAATTCAATTATTTCAAGGGGCGTTGTCATTTAAATTTCGAAGCTCTGATTAATCGGTCATTGATAGTTTTACCTAAACCTTTATTTGGAATTTTAGAAACTGCAATTGAGTTGTATTTACTTTTTTTAATTTTTCTTAAAGTTGAAAATAAATTTTTTGCAGCTTCTTTTAAATCACCCTTTTTAGACAGATAATAGTAGTTTGGTTTATTTTGCTTTTTCTTTCTAATTAATAACAAAGCTTCTGAGGTTTTATTTTTTTTTACATTAAGCCTTATTGGCATATCAGGTGAATAATGAACTTTGAATTGACCTGGTGAAGTTATTTTTTGAGGGCTTCTGATAATAATAATTTTTTTTTTTAGGATTTTTTGAATTTGAGATATTTCTAAACCTCCTAATCTTAAAATTTTAGGTTTATTTCTTAAGTCAACAATTGTTGACTCGAGACCTATTGATGATCTTCCACCCTCAAGAATATATTTGATTTTTTCTCCAAACTCATCTTTCACATCTGATGAACAAACTGCGCTCAGCTTTGATGATATATTAGCACTGGGTGCCGCAAGTGGAAAATTTAACTTTTTTAATAAATTTCTTGTTACAGGGTGTTTTGGAAATCTAACAGCAAGAGTGCTTTTTCCATTTGTTACGAATTTTGAAATTTTAGATTTTTTCTTCAATTCTAAAATAAATGTAATTGGTCCAGGACAAAATTTTTTATATAGTTTATAAAAATTATCATTTATATCACAATCAACAGCTAAATTTTTAATATTATAATAGTGGACTATAAGAGGATTATTTTTGGGTCTTTTTTTTAACCTAAAAATTTTTTTACAGGCCTGGTCAGAGTAAGCATTACCTGCTAATCCATAAACAGTTTCTGTTGGTATTGCAACACTCTCGCTTTTATTTAAGAGTTTTTTAGCTTTTTTAATATTTGCAAGATTAATTCTCATGTATTATTTCAGAGTAATATATGAAAGATAAAAATTTACCAAATGATTATGATACCCTATCTTTAGAGGAATTAACTAAGGAGGCAAATAGGTTGGTTGAAGAATTGGAAAATCAAAAGGATTTAGCAAATTCTATAGAAAAATATCAAATTCTTCTAAAATTGAATAATTTCATTGAAAAGAAATTTCAAAAAAATGTTAAAAATATCAATGAAAATACAAAAGAAAATATATTAAAGATTATCTCAAAAAAATGAAAAATCAGTTGAATAAAATTGCAGATGATACAAATAAATATTTAAAAAAGTTTATAAGAAATCAAAAAAAATCAAAATTAATTATTCCAATGCAATATGGTTTATTCTCAGGAGGAAAAAAAATAAGATCAAAAATATTAATAGATGTTGGATCATTATTTAATGTAAATTATCATACACTAATAATTATTGGTTCTGCAGTCGAATGTATCCATGCATATTCATTAATACATGATGATTTACCTTGTATGGATGATGACTCGATTAGAAGGGGAAAACCCTCAACACACATTAAGTTTGGTGAGTCTACTGCAGTTTTAGCTGGCAATTCTCTTTTAACTATGGCTTTTGAAATTTTAAGTCATAAGGATTTACAACTTCCTGATAAAACTAAAATTAATTTAATCAACAAAATTTCTGAAAGTTCAGGCCATCTTGGTATTGCAGGGGGACAATACTCAGATTTAGATTATGAACATAAAAAAGTAAGCAAAAAAAAAATTGTTGAAATGGAAATTAAAAAAACTGGAAAACTTTTTAGCTTTTGCTGTGTTGCACCTCTAATGATAAAAAAAATGAGAAAAAAAGAAATTTTTGAATTTGAGAATATAGGTGCCGATATAGGGCTTCTATTTCAACTTGCTGATGATTTGATTGACAATAAAGGTAGTTTATTCGTTGCTGGAAAAAAAACTGGTAAAGATATTAAGCAAGGAAAGGCAACTCTAATTAGTTTACTCGGATATAAAAATACGATTAAATATGCTGATAAATTAATTTTTAAAATTAATAATAAATTAAAGAAATATGGCACAAAATCAAAAAATCTGTCTAATACATTAGATTATATTTTGAATAGAAATAAGTAATGAAGAAATACGAATATTTAAGTCAAATTAATTTTCCTTTGGATTTAAAAAAGATCCCTGAGTCAAAATTACAAAAAGTTGCGGATGAATTGAGGGTAGAGATGATTGATGCAGTATCAGTTACCGGGGGTCATTTAGGAGCCAGTCTTGGTGTTGTAGAATTAACTGTGGCACTTCATTATATATTTAATACACCCCA
>CABXTP010000033.1 GCA_902515175.1 uncultured Pelagibacteraceae bacterium | reverse complement strand
CTATTAAATAATTTCTTATTTTATTAATTGAATTACCCCTTTGAAGCATGCTTTTTGCTTTACTATTTGAATAAAACTTATCATTAATAAATTTATTTTTTTCCAGGTCCTCTAAAACTACATCAATTAAGTCAGAAACATTCTGCTTTTTTATATTTAATGCAGAAGTTTTAAGATATTTCTTTAGTAAATATGTCTTTAGTTGTTGTTTGGAGGGTGCATATTTTTCAACATATGAAAATGCAAAATTCCTCATCTCCTCTACTGTAACTTTTAAATTTTTTTTTTTCTTTCTTATAGGAATCATTATAGGATTTAATATAATATATTTAGAAATGATCGAACAAATTTATAATTATTTTACAATTGAAATGCTCTATTATTGGGTAAATTTAGGTGTTCTTCCGTTATGGCTAATTTTAGTTTTTTTTCCTCAATCTCATTTAAGTAGATATTTGGTTACGTCGATTTTTCCTATTTTTATTCTAAGTGTTGCTTATATTTTTATGCTTTATAAATCTTATTTAAATTCATATGATTTTATAGGTAATTTTAATTTATATATTGGAATAGACAATATATCTAGCTTATTTTCAGACAAAACTTTTCTTATTATGTTTTGGATTCATTTTGTCTCAATCAACCTATTCACAGGTGGTTGGATAGTGAAAGACTCACAAAAATTTTTTATAAATAAGTTTATTGTTACCATTCCACTCATTATCACTTATCTAATTGGACCAGTTGGTTTATTCATTTATTGGATAATAAGAATCTTTTATGCCAAAAGCATAAATCTTTATGATTAAGGAATTTCAATTTTACTTCGATTTTATAAGCCCTTACTCATACTTAGCTTACAAAAAATTAAATGCGCAAGTTTTGTCAAATCAAATTAATGTTAATTATAAACCAATACTTTTAGGGGGGCTTCATAAACTTGGTGGAATAACTGCTCCAGCATTTAATGAGAGAAAAATGAAAAACATGAAAAATGACTGCGAACTGGTAGCAATGAAAAATAATATTGATTTTAAATGGAATATAAAATTTCCAATAAACAGTTTAAGTTTAATGCGCGGTTACCTTATTGTAGAAGATAATTTAAAACAAAAATATTTTGAAATTTGTTTTGATAGTTATTGGAAAGATAATGTTGATATATCTGATGAAAAGAATATTTTTAAAATCTTAGAAAAAGTAGAGGTTGATCAAAAACAATTTTATAAAAAGATTCAAGAAAAAGAAACAAAAGACGAATTAAAAAAATTGACAGACGAAGCTTTTAATAAAGATATATTTGGAGCCCCAACATTTGTTGTCAATCAAAAAATTTTTTGGGGTCAAGATCGATTGGAATATGCTTTAGATGAATATTATTCTTAAACAATTTTAAATTTGCTATTTTTTAAGGAACCAAAACCACCTTCAATATGGGAAACTTTTTTAAAGCCCATGTCCATTAAAGATTTAGCAGCTAAAGCAGATCTTAATCCTCCAGCACAAAATAACACCATTTCTTTATTCATATCAAGTTTGCCTTCTTTAAAATAAATGCTACCTGGATCTAACCAAAATTCTAGCATCCCCCTTGGAATATGATTTGCTACTTCAACTTGGCCTTCTTTTTGTAATTCTCTTATATCTCTTATATCAATAAGGTTACATTGATCATTATTTACCATTGTGTATGCCTCATCTGAAGAAATAGTTTTTATTTCCTTAAGAGCTTCGGATACTAGAGTTTGAGATGATTTAATTGTCATAATAATGTAAATATTTATATCATAATTTAAAAAACATATGAAAAAACTTTTCATAAAAATTTGTAAGATTCTAGGTTTTGAAATAATTGATCAGAATAAATTTTCAGTTCCAACATTAGATAAAGAAATAAATCAAGATCTTTCAAAATTTAATGAAAAATCCATTATATTACCATTAGGTGAAGTTAAAATCACAAGAAAAGTTAATTCAATTATTTTGATTGTTAGAGTAAATACAAACGTAGAGATTTGGGATCAAAATAAAAAAAGATTATTTGAACAACCAAAAATAGAATATTCTAAACGCTCAATAAAATCATTAATTACCTCAATAGATTATTGTAAAAAAAAACATCCCAATTTAAATGTAAAGACTTTAATAGTGGATGATCATTCCAGTCCACAAAACCTCAAGAGGATAAAAGAAATAACAGATAAAAAAGATGTTCAAATTATTTCTTTAGATCATAAAAAATTTGAGACAATAATCAAAAATCAAAAATCAAATGAAACATTTTCAAATCTTGCAAGTCTTCTTCAAAGTTTTGAAATTGGAAAAAACGAAAGTAATGATCTAATTTTATTTTTAGAGGATGATTATCTTCATTTTGAATCTATGCTAGATGAAATGATTTTAACTTATGAAAGAGTAGCATCCCAGGTTGGTAGAGATATTCTAATGTGTCCTTCAGATTATCCATATTTGTACATGAATAATGAAAAAACTAACATTCTGATTGGAAATAAAAGACACTGGAGAACTGTAAATAAAACTTTATGTACTTTTTTGATAAGCAAATCTCTCATTGAAAAATACTGGGAAAATTTACATAAAACTTGCGTAGATCGACATGATCCTTTCGAAAAATATATCAACGAGATATATAAAAATGAAATATGTATATCTCCTATTAAAAGTTTATCCCTCCATTTAACAAATGTTAATTCAAGTTATGGTCTTGCACCGTTTATTGATTACAAAAAATTATGGGATCAAAATGAATAAAAAAGCCCTTAATCTTTAAGGGCTTTTTTTTATAAACTAATAAGAGAGAATATTAGGGGGACTCTTTGATGAGTAATGTTATGAATTACACAGGAGCAAAGAGTCCCTTTATTGTTAACAATTAGTCACGTATTGCATATGCAATTACACCTGTTTCCGTAACATCAGTACCTTTGATTTCACCTTCTTTACTTAACCTTAGGCCAATAGTTGCTTTCATAGTACTAAACACAATATAAGCGATTATGAATACAAATATATTTACTGCTAATACACCGATTAACTGTGAACTAAAATTTGCACCAGAATTTGTAGCGGGAACAATTAATGTTCCCCAAATTCCTGCAAACAAGTGTGCCGGTATTGCGCCTACTACATCATCAATTTTTAATGAGAATAATAGTTTCGTACCATAAACTACGATTAAACCACCTACAGCACCTATTAAAATTGCTGCGAATGGTGAAGGAGCTAATGGTTCAGCTGTAACTGCAACTAATCCACCAATACATCCATTTAGCATTTGAATTACATCCGTTTTACCAAAATGCAATCTTGTAACTATAGCGGCGCCCATTACACCACCAGCACCAGCTAAAAATGTATTAATAAAAATTGTTGATACAGCGATTGCATCATCAGCAGTTCCCATAGCTAATTGTGAACCACCATTAAAACCAAACCAACCTAACCATAAAATAAATACTCCAATTGTTACTAATGGTATTGATGAAGCAGCAAATGGTTTAAGTGGAGCTGGAGCACCAGACTTTGTAAATCTTCCAAGTCTAGGACCAATAATCATAGCACCAGCTAAAGCAGCCGCACCTCCAGTTGAGTGTACTAAAGTCGAACCAGCAAAATCAGAAAATCCTAATTCTGCTAACCAGCCTCCACCCCACTGCCAACCCATTACGATTGGGTAAATGATACCAGAAAGTATTGCAGCAAATACGAAAAACGGCCATAATTTAATTCTTTCTGCCATCGTACCTGAAACAATAGAAACTGTTGTTGCACAGAATACCATTTGAAAATACCAGTCCGAACCATCTGAATAACCTGTATCTACTGCACTTGAATCAGACCATGGTATGAATTTTCCTATATATCCTCCTTCTGGAATACCGTAAGCTAAGTTATAACCTACCATCCAGAACATAATTCCTGCAATTGAAAATAAACCAATATTTTTTGCACAAATAACGGATACACTTTTTGATGTAACCATACCTGATTCTAACATTGCAAACCCAGCAGCCATAAACATTACTAAGAAACCACAAATTAAAAATAGCAAGGTATTAAATATAAAACCTACTTCAGCAGAAACGGTTGTCTCTGCCATCCCCGCACTACTCATGTTTAATAAAAAAATTAAACTAATAAGTGGTGCACTTATTTTTTTTGATAATTTAGTCATAAGACCTCCCTGTTAAAGGAGTTACTTATATTTTTTTTAAATCTGAAAACTAACGTTGATTAGTAAAATTGGGTATGCAGAATTTGCATATAGAAACAGCCTTAATAATTATTTTAAAATATTAAGGCTGTTTAAAAAGTTTATTATTTATTGAAAACTTCTTTTAAAGCTTTTGCTGGTAAGAATTTAACCTTTTGAGATGCAGCAATTTGAATTTGCTCACCAGTT
>CABXTP010000032.1 GCA_902515175.1 uncultured Pelagibacteraceae bacterium | reverse complement strand
AAAAAAATAATTTATGTGTGGAATAATTGGTATATCAAGTAACAAGTCAGTATCTTCAAGCATTATTAATTCTTTAAAAAAGCTTGAGTATAGAGGATATGACTCAGCAGGCTTAGCTACACTTTTTGATGGTGAAATTCATGAAATAAAGTCTGAGGGAAGGGTAAATCGTTTAGAAAAAAATTTTGATTTGAAGAACTTAAAAGGAAATGTAGGCATAGGTCACGTAAGATGGGCAACCCACGGCATACCTAATAGCATTAATGCACACCCTCACTCATCTCATAATGTCTCTGTTGTTCATAATGGTATAATAGAAAACTCTACTATACTGAAAAAATTTTTATCTGATAAAGGTCATAAATTTAAGTCTCAAACAGACACTGAAGTTATAACTCATTTAATAACGGAAAATTTAAAAACTAACGAACTTGAGGAAGCTATTACTAAAACATTAAAACAACTTGATGGAAGTTTTGCTCTAGGTATTATCTTTAAAGAAATTCCTGATCTAATAGTGGGTGCAAGAAGAGGCTCACCCCTTGCTGTTGGTTATGGTCCAAGTGAAAATTATTTAGGTTCAGATTCATATGCATTAAAATCTATGACAAATAAAATTACTTATCTTGATGATGGGGAATTCTGTATAATCAAAAAGGACCAGGTAAATTTTTTTGATCAAAATGGAATGAAAATTAACAAAAAGATCCTAGAACTAACTTCAGATGAATTAAGTTATGAAAAAGGTGATTTTAAACATTTTATGGCAAAAGAAATTGAAGAACAGCCCACAACAATTAAAACTGGAATTAAAGAGTACATAGACAACTTAAATAATGATGTAAATATATTCAATTTTCCTTGGAAAATTAATGAGATAGAATCAATCACTTTAATTGGTTGTGGTACTGCGTATCATTCTTGTTTAATGGCAAAATACTGGTTTGAAAAATTAACATCACTGGATGTATCCATAGATATTGCTTCAGAATTTAGATACCGAAATAACAGGTTTAAAGATAATTCTTTATACATATTTGTTTCACAATCTGGTGAAACTGCTGATACTTATGCCGCCTTAGATTTATGCAACCAAAATAAAATGAAAACTTGTGCAGTAGTAAACGTCATTGAGAGTTCAATAGCTAGAGATTCTAATTATGTTTTGCCAATACACTGTGGTCCAGAAATAGGAGTTGCTTCTACTAAAGCTTTTTTAGGACAAATACTAATTCTATACATTTTAGCACTAAAGTTTGGAATTTTAAAAAATGAGATTAAGAAAGATGATTATCTTCAAAAAATCAAAGATTTAAAAAATTTACCTAATTTATTAGAAAAAACATTATTATTAGATAATGATATACAGGCAGTATCTTCAACCTTTAATGAAGCAAAAGGTTCGATGTTTCTTGGTAGAGGTTTTTCTTATCCAATAGCTCTTGAGGGCGCATTAAAATTGAAAGAGCTTTCTTATATACATGCTGAAGGTTATCCTGCAGGCGAAATGAAACATGGACCTTTAGCTCTAATAGAGGAAGGTATGCCAGTTGTGGTATTAGCTCCAAAAGATAGTTATTATAAGAAGACCATTTCAAATATGCAGGAGGTTATTGCAAGAGGTGCTAAGGTTTTATTAATTACTAATAAAAGTGCTGATGACGTTTTTTCAGAAAATATTTGGCAAACAATTGAAGTAGAAAGCACAAATGAGGATCTTTTACCTTTTCTTTTAACTGTGCCCCTTCAAAAATTAGCATATTATTCAGCCCTTAAAAAAGGTTATGATATAGATAAACCTAGAAATTTAGCCAAATCAGTAACCGTTGAATAATAAAAAAACTCTGATACAACAATCTTAGGTTGAACATGAAAAATTGGAAAATTAATAGTTGGAGAAAATATCCTGTAAAACATATTCCTGAATATCAGGATAAAAAAGAATTAGATCAAGTTTTAAATAAAATTAAAAGTTTCCCTCCACTTGTATTTGCTGGAGAGACCAGACATCTTAAACAACAACTAGCAGAAGTGGTTGACGGAAAAGCATTCTTGTTACAAGGTGGTGACTGTGCTGAAAGTTTTGCTGAGTTTAATCCAGACAACATTAGAGACACATTTAAAGTAATCCTTCAGATGTCTTTAGTCCTAACTTACTCAGCTTCATTACCAGTGATAAAGTTAGGAAGGATTGCTGGACAGTTTGCAAAACCTAGAAGTGCACCAACTGAAAAACAGGGTGAAAAGGAATTACCTAGTTATTTAGGTGACAATGTAAATGGTATAGAATTTAATGAGAAAGCTCGTAAATATGATCCGAAGAGACTATTTAGAGCTTACTCTCAATCAGCATCCACTCTTAATTTATTAAGAGCTTTTTCCCACGGAGGTTTTGCAGATTTAAAAAAAGTTCATTTATGGAATTTAGGATATATAAAAAAAAGTCCTCAAGCTAAAAAATTTAAAGAGCTAGAAGATAAAATTGCTGATGCCTTAGCGTTTATGGACGCATGTGGAATTAATTCTGATTTTAATAGGAGATTGAAGACGGTGAATTTTTGGACATCGCATGAAGCTTTACATTTACCTTTTGAAGAGAGTATGACTAGAATAGACTCAACAACTGGCGAACATCATGCAACATCCGCACATTTTGTTTGGATAGGTGATAGAACACGACAATTAGATGGTGGTCATGTAGAATATTGTAGAGGCATAGAAAACCCTATTGGTGTCAAATGTGGTCCAACAAGTAATCCTGAGGAAATTGTAAAAATTTGTAATTTAATAAATCCAGAAAATGAAAAAGGTAAAATTACATTAATTTCAAGATATGGTCATGATAGCGTTGAAAAATTTTTACCAAAATTAGTGAGAACTGTTAAAAAAGAGGGTGTGAATGTAATTTGGTCTTGTGACCCGATGCATGGCAATACAATTAAATCTACGACTGGATTTAAAACAAGACCTTTTAGTAGAGTTTTAAAAGAGGTTAAAGATGTATTTGCTGTTCATCAAAGCGAGGGATCATATGCTGGTGGATTACATATAGAAATGACTGGACAAAATGTAACTGAATGTACGGGTGGAGCTAAAAATATTCAAGATACGGATTTATCAAGTAGATATCATACGCATTGTGACCCAAGACTAAATGCTGACCAAGCTTTAGAGCTTGCTTTTTTAATTTCAGATGAGATAAAAAAGAATAGCAGCTATTCCAAAAATGCTATTCAAGCGGCATCTTAATCCATTGCTTTAGAGAGTAAGATTGTTAAATAATATAATATGAATTATTCAGAAAAAGTGAAATTTATATCAAATTGGATTAAAAGTTATGTTGATCATATGCCAACCAAGGCGCAATCATTAGTAATTGGTATATCCGGCGGAATAGACTCTTCAGTATCGAGCACTCTTAGCGCAATGACTGGATTAAAAACAATAGTTTTAACAATGCCAATTAAGCAAAAAGAAAATCAACATGATTTAAGTTTAAAACATCAAGAGTGGTTAACAAAAAAATTCAATAATGTCGAAGCGCATACTTTAAATTTAGATAAACTTTTCGAAACATTTTCTTTAACGCTAAACAAATTCGATAATGAACACGGTTTTGCAAATTCTAGAGCTAGACTTAGAATGACCACTCTTTATCAAGTTGCTGCTGCAAATAAAGGAATAGTTGTGGGAACTGGAAATAAAGTAGAAGATTTTGGAGTAGGTTTTTATACAAAATACGGAGACGGTGGTGTTGATATATCTCCAATAGCTGATTGCAATAAAACGGAAGTTTGGGAACTGGGCAAAGAACTTGGAATATTAAATGAGATAATTGATGCTCCACCGACAGATGGATTATGGGATGACGGAAGAACTGATGAGGGTCAATTAGGCTTTAAATATTCTGAACTTGAGGATGCTATGGGCAACCCTAATTCTCCTCACAGAGGACAATACGAAAAAATTCGAAATCAAAACTTGCATAAAATGGAACCAATTCCAGTATGCAAGATTCCTAGTTAATCAATTAGATTAACAAATCTACAAATAAGGTATATTTCTTAATCAACGAATATGGATATTTTTTTAACAAATAATTTAACTAATAAAAAAGAACAATTTGTTCCTAGAGATAAAAAAAAAATTGGCATGTATGTGTGCGGACCTACTGTGTATGATGATCCACATATTGGGAACGCAAGGCCTTTAGTTATTTTTGATATTTTATTTAAACTTCTAAAAAATAAATTTCCTTCAGTCACATATGTAAGAAATATAACCGATATTGATGATAAGATAATTACAGCTTCACGAGAGCAAAAAATATCTACAAAACACTTAACCGAAAAAGTGATAAAAAATTTTTTAGACGATTGTAAATTTTTAAATTGTGATAATCCAACTTATCAACCAAAAGCTACTGAAAATATTGATTTGATGGTTGAGATGATAAATAGATTGATAAACAAGGGTTATGCTTATGAAAATAATAATCACGTATACTTTGAGGTAAAAAAATTT
>CABXTP010000031.1 GCA_902515175.1 uncultured Pelagibacteraceae bacterium | reverse complement strand
TGGTTGAGAGTTTACAAGAGGTTCTAGAGATTGCATTGCCCTTACAAATGGACTTGAGTAAATTATTGTTGAGCTATCAATTTTTTGTGAGATTTTTTTTGAGAGTGAATTTGATTGGCTTATACCATCGTCATCAAGTTTTCTCTCATGATCTAGTCCCTCCATTGAGGATTTACAATGTCTACAAATTATAAAATTATTCATTAATTAATATCTATTTTTAAAATTTTTTTCAGTGCATAAATCAAGCCAATTGAGCTATTAGTACTGGTCAGCTGCACGCATTACTGCGCTTCCACATCCAGCCTATCAACGTGGTGGTCTACCACGGCTCTATAGGAAGAACTAGTTTTGAGGTGAGTTTCCCGCTTAGATGCTTTCAGCAGTTATCTCGTCCATACTTAGCTACCCGGCACTGCAGCTGGCGCTACAACCGGTCCACCAGTGGTATGTTCAACCCGGTCCTCTCGTACTAGGGTCAACTCCTCTCAATTCTTCTACACGCATAGCAGATAGGGACCGAACTGTCTCACGACGTTCTGAACCCAGCTCACGTACCACTTTAATTGGCGAACAGCCAAACCCTTGGGACCTGCTCCAGCCCCAGGATGTGATGAGCCGACATCGAGGTGCCAAACACTGCCGTCGATATGAGCTCTTGGGCAGTATCAGCCTGTTATCCCCGGCGTACCTTTTATCCGTTGAGCGATGGCCCTTCCACTCAGAACCACCGGATCACTATGACCGACTTTCGTCTCTGCTCGACTTGTCAGTCTCACAGTCAGGCAAGCTTATGCCATTGCACTCTACGAACGATTTCTGACCGTTCTGAGCTTACCTTCGCACGCCTCCGTTACTATTTGGGAGGCGACCGCCCCAGTCAAACTACCCACCATACAATGTCTTGATGCCGGATAACGGCAATCAGTTAGATATCAAGAAAAACAAAAGAGGTATTTCACTGGCGACTCCACAAAAGCTGACGCCTTTGTTTCAATGTCTCCCTCCTATGCTAAATATGTTTTTCCTAACACCAATGTAAAGTTGCAGTAAAGGTGCACGGGGTCTTTCCGTCTAACTACGCGAACTCCGCATCTTCACGGAGAATTCAATTTCACTGAGTTGATGTTGGAGACAGCGGAGAAATCGTTACGCCATTCATGCAGGTCGGAACTTACCCGACAAGGAATTTCGCTACCTTAGGACCGTTATAGTTACGGCCGCCGTTTACTGGGGCTTCAGAAGTTGGCTTGCACCAACCGCATTAACCTTCCAGCACCGGGCAGGCGTCAGACCCTATACATCCACTTACGTGTTAGCAGAGCCCTGTGTTTTTGATAAACAGTCGCTTCTCCCTGGCTTGTGCCACCTCTCTCTAGTTGCCTAAAAAAAGGTCTTCCTTATTCCGAAGTTACGGAAGCATTTTGCCGAGTTCCTTCAACATCATTCTCTCAAGCGCCTAAATATACTCTATTAATCCACCTGTGTCGGTTTAGGGTACGGTCTAATGATGGAGCTATTTCTTGGAACCTTTTCGCGGCAAATTCAATCCATTAAGAACTTACAACTTACAAGATTCGTCACTACCATCTGGTTAAGGAATATTAACCTTATTTCCATCGACTACGGCTTTCGCCCTCGCCTTAGGTGCCGACTAACTCTGCGCGGATTAACCTTGCGCAGAAACCCTTGGATTTTCGGCGAAGAAGTTTTTCACTTCTTTTATCGTTACTTATGTCAGCATTCGCACTTCTGATACCTCCAGAATCCCTCACGGGTATTCCTTCACAGGCTTACAGAACGTTCCGCTACCAGTTGCAATTTTCGAAAAAATTACAAATCCACAGATTCGGTATATGATTTTAGCCCCGTTACATCTTCGGCGCAGAAACTCTATTAGACCGGTGAGCTGTTACGCTATCTTTAAAGGATGGCTGCTTCTAAGCCAACCTCCCGGCTGTTAAGGAATTTCCACATCCTTTCACACTTAATCATAATTTGGGGACCTTATCTGGTGGTCTGGGCTCTTTCCCTCTCGACCATGGACCTTAGCACCCACAGTCTGTCTGCTGAAGAACAATGTTTAGCATTCGGAGTTTTATTAGGTTTGGTAAGAATCTCTTCCCCCTAGCCCATTTAGTGCTCTACCTCTAAACATCTATTTATTCAACGCACTACCTAAATAGTTTTCGCGGAAAACCAGCTATCTACGAATTTGGTTGGCCTTTCACCCCTTACCACAAGTCATCCAAAGACTTTTCAACGTCAACTGGTTCGGTCCTCCGGCAAGTGTTACCTTGCTTTCAACCTGCTCATGGTAAGCTCATTCGTTTTCGGGTCTAATTCACTAAACTAATCGCCCTATTAAGACTTGCTTTCGCTACGCCTACACCTAGATGGCTTAAGCTTGCTTAATAAATTAAGTCACTGACCCATTATACAAAAGGTACGCCGTCACTCTAAAAAGAGCTTCGACTGATTGTAGGCATGCGGTTTCAGGTTCTATTTCACTCCCCTAATAGGGGTTCTTTTCACCTTTCCCTCACGGTACTAGTTCACTATCGGTCACTGAAGAGTATTTAGGCTTAGAGGGTGGTCCCCCTATATTCGAGCAGGATTTCACGTGTCCCGCTTTACTCATGAATTTTATTAAACATTACTTATACGGGACTATCACCCTCTATGGTTAGCTTTTCCAAACTATTCAAATTTTTTCAATAAAACTACTGGCCTAGTCCGCTTTCGCTCGCCACTACTAACGGAATCTCAATTGATTTCTTTTCCTCTGGTTACTTAGATGTTTCAGTTCTCCAGGTTGTCTCTTTAAACCTATTTATTCAGTTTAAAGTACCACATAAAGTGGTGGGTTTCCCCATTCGGAAATTTTCGGATCAAAACTTACATACAGCTCCCCGAAACTTATCGCAGTATATCACGTCCTTCATCGGCTTTCAGTGCCAAGGCATCCGCCACACGCCCTTAAACGCTTGATTTATGCACAGAAAAAAATTCTGTGTTGAATCAAATTTTTATTTGAACATTAGTTAATAACATTTCTAATGTTCGGATATAGATATTGATATTAATTATTATTTTTTTTCACAATTTAAATAGCTAAGTGTTTGGTGGAGGATAGCGGGATCGAACCGCTGACCTCCTGAATGCAAATCAGGCGCTCTCCCAGCTGAGCTAATCCCCCTTAATTAAAATTGGTGGGCCGAGAAAGACTCGAACTTTCGACCCCACCCTTATCAAGGGTGTGCTCTAACCAACTGAGCTACCGGCCCCCATGCAAGAGAAACACTACTTTAAGAAGAGAAATGAGGACGGTCAACATTACACATGTATATTATTTAGAATAAAATTTTACTTTTATTCATCCTTAGAAAGGAGGTAATCCAGCCGCAGGTTCCCCTACGGCTACCTTGTTACGACTTCACCCCAGTCGCTGACTATACCGTGGTCAAGGGTTTGAAACCTTGCCTTAAGGTAGAACCAACTCCCATGGTGTGACGGGCGGTGTGTACAAGACCCGGGAACGCATTCACCGTGGCACGCTGATCCACGATTACTAGTAATTCCAGCTTCATGCACTCGAGTTGCAGAGTGCAATCCGAACTGAGGTATCTTTTAAGGATTTGCTTAACGTTGCCGTTTTGCTTCCTGTTGTAGATACCATTGTAGCACGTGTGTAGCCCAACACGTAAGGGCCATGAGGACTTGACGTCATCCCCACCTTCCTCCAGCTTATCACTGGCAGTTCTTTCAGAGTGCCCAACTAAATGATGGCAACTAAAAGTGAGGGTTGCGCTCGTTGCGGGACTTAACCCAACATCTCACGACACGAGCTGACGACAGCCATGCAGCACCTGTGTTTCGTCCGGCCGAACCGAAAACTTTAATCTCTTAAAGTCGCGACGAACATGTCAAGTGTTGGTAAGGTTCTGCGCGTATCTTCGAATTAAACCACATGCTCCACTACTTGTGCGGGTCCCCGTCAATTCATTTGAGTTTTAACCTTGCGGTCGTACTCCCCAGGCGGTGTGTTTATTGCTTTCGCTGCGACACTGAAAATAAATTTCCAACGTCTAACACACATCGTTTACGGCATGGACTACGAGGGTATCTAATCCTCTTCGCTACCCATGCTTTCGTTCCTCAGTGTCAGTAATGATCCAGAAAGCTGCCTTCGCAATTGGTATTCTTTCTAATATCTACGAATTTCACCTCTACACTAGAAATTCTGCTTTCCTCTATCAAACTCTAGCTGAAAAGTTTTGATGGCAGTTCCAGAGTTAAGCTCTGGGATTTCACCACCAACTTTTTCAACCACCTACGAACTCTTTAAGCCCAGTAATTCCGAACTACGCTAGGTCCCTTCGTATTACCGCGGCTGCTGGCACGAAGTTAGCCGGACCTTCTTATTCGGGTACAGTCATTTTCTTCCCCGACGAAAGAGCTTTACAACCCAAGGGCCTTCTTCACTCACGCGGCATCGCTGCATCAGAGTTTCCTCCATTGTGCAAGATTCCCCACTGCTGCCTCCCGTAGGAGTTTGGGCCGTGTCTCAGTCCCAATGTGGCTGATCATCCTCTCAAATCAGCTATTGATCAAAGTCTTGGTAGGCCATTACCCCACCAACAAACTAATCAAGTGCAGGCTCATCCAATGGTGCATAAAGCTTTCTCTGTAAAGACTTATCCGGTATTAGCACAAGTTTCCTCGTGTTATTCCAGGCCAAAGGGCAGATACCTACATGTTACTCACCCGTCTGCCACTGAGTATTGCTACTCCGTTCGACTTGCATGTGTTAGGCGTGCCGCCAGCGTACGTTCTGAGCCATGATCAAACTCTCAAGTTTAAAAACGGCGCACACTAGCTTCCATATAAATTCTAAGAATAAAATTTATATGATGTTGAAGTGTGTACGACAAATTTTGGTAACCTTAACCGTCCACACTTCTCTTCTTAAATATTTACGTTTTAAATAGCTAATTGAGCAAAAAAGGCTCAATAATCCTCATAAATTTATTGTATTTACAATAATTTCTGAGAAAGTTGATGCTTATAGGCTAAAATTATAGGAAATCAAGCGTTTAA
>CABXTP010000030.1 GCA_902515175.1 uncultured Pelagibacteraceae bacterium | reverse complement strand
TCTTTTAAAAAATCAGAAATTTTTTCACAAACTTTTAAATCAACAAACTTTGCTTTATTTAATACTGATTTAAGTTCTACAATCTTAAGTAATTTTTGAGCAAATGATTCATCTGTCAATTCAACTTTCCATTTGACTGCGCTCTCTCTAAGTCTCTGTCGAGACATTTCAAGTAACCCAAAATTACTTATCCTTCCAATTTGAATTCTTGCTCTATCTATTCTACATTTTTCTTTTAATCGTCTTTCAACTAATCTTCTATTACCAAAACTTAACATATCAATAAAATCGATTATGATTAATCCAGAAAGATCTCTAATTTTAATTTGTCTCGCTATTTCTTCAGTAGCTTCAAGATTTGTATCTAATGCAGTGCTTTCTACATTTTTTTGTTTAATAGAGCTACCTGAGTTGATATCGATTGATACTAAAGCTTCTGTTGGATTAATAACCAAATAGCCACCAGAATTAAGTTTTATTTCTGAGTCAAATATTTGATTTAATTTTTGTTCAATTCCTTCTTCTATAAATAAAGGTATTTTACCCCTATATTTTTTAATTTTTTTTACATGAGCAGGCATCATCATTTTCATAAAATTTTGTGCTTTTTTGTAACCTTCATTTCCTTCGATTATTACTTTTTGCGTAGTCTCATCATACATATCTCTAAGAGTTCTTTTAATAATTTCACTTTCTTGATGAACTAGTGATGGGGCAATTGAATTTAAAGCTATCTCTTTAATTTGGTTCCACGTATTTTTTAAAGTTTCTAAATCATGATTGATCTCATTTTTTGTTTTATTACTTCCAGCCGTTCTTACGATCAAACCCATTTCTTTTGGAATTTCAATTTCATTTAAAATGCTTCTTATTTTTTTTCTCTCAGCTGGATTGAATATTTTTCTGGATATTCCACCACCTTTTGGAGTGTTTGGCATTAGCACAATATACTTTCCAGCTATTGAAATAAATGTGCTCAAAGCAGCACCTTTTTGACCTCTTTCATCTTTAATTACTTGAACAAGTATAACTTGATTTGGCTTTATAACTTCCTGTATCTTATATCTTTTAAACCTGTAACGTTTCTCACTTTTCTTTTCTTTATTTTCACCATTTTCCTTTACAGTTTCATTATTTTTAATTTCGTGGTTTTCATAATTTTCTGAAGTTTGTTCTTCAGATAACTTTTCATCTTCTATTTCATTTTTTTTTATCTCTATAGGATCATTAATTTCTAGTTTTCCTTCAGCTAAATCTTGTTCCTCTTTCGCCTCAACTTCTTTTGATAATTCTTCTCTTGCTTTTTCTTCTTCTTCTTTTATTTTTTCTAAATCGTTTTGAGGTATTTGATAGTAATCTGACTGAATATCGTTAAATGATAAAAAGCCATGTCTCTCCCTACCAAAATCAATAAAAGCTGCTTGTAGAGAGGGTTCTATTCTACTTACTTTTCCAAGGTAGATATTATTTTTAATTAAATTATTTTTTAAACCTTCGTATTCGTAATCTTCAATATTATTTTCTGATTTAAGAACAACTCGTGTTTCATTAGGATGCGAGGCATCAATGTATAAATTCTTTTCCATAGTTTTTTGTTTGTTTGTTTCATTTAATATTTAAATATATGATATAAATTTTGTTAATTGTTTGCCTTATCTTTAACAAATTCCGTTATATAATGGAATCAAAATGAATAAGTTATTTAAGAATTTTTTTGCAATTTTAATTAGTTTTTTAATATTGATTTCCATGACAATATTAGCGGTTTTGTGGACTTTTTCTAACAAAATTCCAGATTATAAATTTCTTAAGAATTATAAACCTCCAGTTTCAAGCAAAATGTATTCAGGAGATGGTGAAGTTGTTGCGGATTTTTCCAAAGAAAAAAGAATATTTGTTCCATACGCAGCTATTCCTAAAAATGTAATAAACTCTTTCCTATCTGCTGAGGATAAAAATTTTTTCTCTCACCCTGGAATTGATGCAAAAGGGGTAATGAGAGCTATTATTAAGAACATTCAAAATATTTTAAGTTCTAAGAGATTAGAAGGGGCCTCAACAATAACTCAACAAGTTGCAAAAAATTTTTTGCTTACTAATGAAGTAAGTTTAAACAGAAAAATAAAGGAAGCAATTTTAGCATTCAGAATCGAGAGGGCTTTATCAAAAGAAAGAATATTGGAATTATATTTAAATCAAATTTATTTAGGAAGTGGAGCATATGGAGTCGCAGCTGCTAGTTTGGAATATTTTGATAAATCAATAAAAGAATTAGATTATAATGAGGCAGCTTTATTAGCGGCTTTACCAAAGGCACCAAGCAAATATAATCCCTATAGAAATATTGAACTTGCAAAGTATAGAAGGGATTTAGTTTTAAAAAATATTTTTGAAAATAATTTTTTTGATCAAAATGAGTATATTCGACTTAAAAATGAACCGATTAAATTAAAAAAAAATAAAAAGATTTTCACTGAAGATGCACAATATTATATTGAAGATGTACGTAAGAAAATAATAAACCAGTTATCTTATGAAAAAATTTATAATCAAGGATATAATATAAATACTCCAATAAATTTAAGATTACAAAATATTGCTACAGAAGCCTTAAGAAATGGTTTGATATCTTATGATAGAAGAAAGGGATGGCGGGGACCAATTACTAATATCAATTATTCTTCTGATTGGTTAGTAAGCTTACAAAAGAAAAATATGTTAGAAAATTCTGTTGAATGGAAACTAGCGATAGTAAAAAAAGTAAATAAATTTTCTGCAATTATTGAAACCCAAAGTAAATCTGAAGGAAAAATAGAATATAAAGATATATCGTGGACTAAAAAAGAATTCTCTGAATTGTTAAAAAAAGGTGATGTAATATATGTAAAAAAAATAAAAAAAAATTTTTATAGTTTACAGCAACTTCCAAAAATAAATGGGGGTATTGTAGTTATGGACCCCTTTACAGGACGGGTTTTTGCTATTAGTGGAGGTTTTAGTTTTAATAACAGTGAGTTTAATAGATCAACTCAAGCATTAAGACAACCGGGTTCTGCCTTTAAACCATTCGTTTACGCTTTAGCGTTAGAGAATAAATTCACACCTTCATCACTAATTCTAGATGCACCATTAGTATTAGATCAAGGAGAAGATCTAAAAAAATGGAAGCCCGAAAATTATGGTAAAAAATTTTATGGGCAATCTACACTTAGAACTGGACTAGAAAAATCAAGAAATCTAATGACTGTAAGAATTTCAAGAAGTTTAGGTATTGATAAAGTAGCTAGTTTTTCCAAAAAAATGAAAATTTATGAAAACCCTGAAGAATTACTTTCAATATCACTTGGTTCAGCTGAAACAACTTTATTAAAATTAACATCAGCCTATTGTTCTTTTATAAACGGAGGTAAGCTTGTTGAACCAATAATTATTGATAGAATTCAAGATGGTGAGGGAAATACAATTATAAATAATGAAAATAGAAAATGTACTAATTGTGATAAAATTTCTTATACCGGAATTGAATTCCCAATTGTTGAGGACAATTACCCTCAAGTTTTGTCAGAGGAAACAGCTTATCAAATTACTTCAATTTTACAGGGAGTTGTAGAAAGAGGTACAGGGAAAAAGCTTAAAAAACTTGGTTTAAATTTAGCAGGTAAAACAGGGACAACTAATGAGAATGCTGACGCATGGTTTATTGGCTTTACCTCCGATTTAGTTATAGGAGTATATGTAGGTATGGATAATCCAAAACCGCTTGGAAAATATGAAACTGGATCAAAAGCTGCATTACCAATTTTTAAGGAATTTGTGAAAAAGGCAATCAAGAAATCAGACTCAAGACCATTTAAAGTTCCTAAAAATATAACTTTAATGGTAATAGACCCAAATACTGGTGAAAAAGCTAAGTTTACATCAAAAAATACAATAATTGAATCTTATAAAAGTAAAAACGTACTTGACGGTAAAGTTCTGTACTCAGATAATAATAGATTAGACACAAATAATATATTAAAGTTTTATTAATGGAAGATAAATATATTAATTATAAAAAAGAAATAGAGAAGATTAATAATAGAGTTAAGGAGTATCTTTGAAATAAATAAGATTTATTCTATAGTAGAAAATCATAATCAGTTAATGCTTAAAGCTGACTTTTGGCAAGATAAAATTCAGTCTCAAAAAATTATTAAAGAAAAAAAATTGTATAAAGATTTGATTTTATCTTATGAAAAATCTACTAATGATTTAAAAGATTTAGATGATCTTAATAGATTAGCTTTAGATGAAAGTAATTCTGAAGTTCAAGAAGATGTTTTTCAGAAATTGAAAGAACTCAGGTTAAGGGTAAAAAAAAATGAAATTAACTGTTTTTTATCTAATGAGTTAGACTCTCTTGATTGCTATCTAGAAATCCATGCTGGTGCAGGAGGAACAGAAAGTCAAGATTGGGCAGAAATGTTAAGAAGAATGTATATTAAATGGTCAGATTTAAAGGAGTTTAGTTATCAAATTGTAAGCGAACATAAAGGAGATGAGGCGGGTATTAAATCATCAATTATTAAAATAGAGGGTGATTATGTATTTGGATGGTTAAAAAAAGAGTCTGGAATACATAGATTGGTAAGAATTTCCCCATTTGACTCAGGGGCAAGAAGGCACACTAGTTTTGCCAGTATTTGGGTTTACCCAGTAATTGATGAAAATATTGATGTTGAAATTTTAGATAAAGATTTAAGGATAGATACATATAGATCTAGTGGGGCAGGTGGGCAACATGTAAATACTACTGATAGCGCTGTAAGAATTACACACTTACCAACAAAAATTGTTGTCCAGTGTCAAAATGAAAGATCACAACATAAAAACAAAGAAACATGCATGAATATGTTACGAGCTAGACTTTACGATTACCAAATTAAGAAAAAAGAAGAACAAAATAAAAATATGGAGGCATCTAAATCTGAGATTGGGTGGGGGCATCAAATAAGATCGTATGTCCTTCAACCTTACAGATTAGTCAAAGACAACAGAACTAATCATGAAAGTTCTAATCCAGATAAAATTTTAAATGGTGAAATTGATGAATTTTTGGAGGAGTCAATTTATCAAATTAAATGACAAAGATTTTTTACAGATTAATTATAACTATAAGTGTCATTCTAATAATAGGTATATCTTATTTAAGTTTTATTGGAATTAGCACTAATGTTTTTAATTCAAATATAATTAAACAAATAAAAAAAATTGATGAAAATTTGATCGTTGACTTGAAAGAAGTATTTATAATTTTAGATCCTTTAAATTTAAAATTAAAACTTAAGACAATAGGAGCAAATATAATTTATAATGAGGAAAAAATTGAATTTGAAAATATAAAATCAGACGTTTCTCTTAAAGCAATCGCAAGTAAAGAGTTTTCATTAAAAAAAATTAATATTTCTACTAAACCAATTGAGATTAAAAATTTAATTAAATTACTAAGGTTAATTCAAAAAAATCCAAAACTATATATTGCAGA
>CABXTP010000029.1 GCA_902515175.1 uncultured Pelagibacteraceae bacterium | reverse complement strand
TAACAATAAACCCAATGAACTCAGGTGGAAATGGATAGTTTGTTAAAAAATTTAGAGTTCTTATGTCAGATATTCCACAAATTTTAGACTTCATTTAATTTAAAGAAGATAAGATTTCTTGAATATTTTTTTTTGGATCTCCTACAGTAATAGGTCTTCCTATAATTAAACAATCACTTCCTTCCTCTAATGCTTGCTTTGCGTTCATTGTTCTTTTTTGATCGTTCTTATTTTCATTTTGTCTTATACCTGGAGTGAAACATTTTAGATTAGGTGCAATTTTTTTAATCATTTTAATTTCAAGCGGGCTGCATATTACCCCATATAATTTGGCTTTATCAGCGATCTTTACCAATCTTAATACTTGATCCTCGACCTGATCTACAAATCCAAGTTCGCCCAAGTCCTTGTCATCAAAACTGGTAAGAACAGATACTCCTAATAATTTAACATTAATATCTTTTGCAACTTCATTTGCAGCTTTTAAAGTATCCAAACCATTTAATAGATGAACAGTTGCATAACTGACTTTTAAATTTTTAAGTGATTTAATAGATTCGACTATTGTATTTTTAATATCAAGAAATTTTCCGTCATAAAATATTTCTTTATTAAACTTACTTAGCTCTTTGATATCTTCGGGTGAACGTTGAGTAATATATTGAAGGCCAATTTTAAATCCAGAAATTTTTTCATGTATGTTTGAGAGTAAATTTACAATTTCTTTTTGACTTGAAAAATCACAAGCTACAAAAATTTTACACTTTTTCTTTATCATCATTTAATTTTTTAAACAAATCTTTGGCCATTTTGAAGTGAATTGTTTTTTTTTCAGGAGTATGGACTTTTTCAGAGGTTTTTGGATTTCTAGAGATCCTAGCTTTTTGAACTTTTGTTGAAAATACACCAAACCCCCTCAGTTCTACTCTTTCACTTCTTCTTAAGGTTCTTTTTATTTCTTTTAATACGATATCGGTAAATTTTTCGAGATCTTTTTTTAAAAAATTTGGATAGTTTTTCGAAAGTTGTTTTAAAAGCTTTGATTTTACAACAGACAATTTATTTTTCTCTAGTTTATTTTTTTTCCTCGTCTTTTTTCTTTAAATCATCAGATAATGATTTAAATGGTAAATTTTTTCCTGATCCTTCAGAGCCGTATTTATCTAGTGCTTCTTTTTTTTCAATTTCTTCTAAAAGCTTTATACTTAAAGTAACTTTTCTTTTTTCTATTTCTAATTCTGCTATAGCACAATCTATCCTTTCACCACCTGTAAATCTTGAAGGTCTTGCATCCGCTGCATTAATTGCAATCTGGGACTTTTTGATTTGGAAATCCATTTCACATCCCTCTGGTCGAACAATTAAGCCTTTATTATCTGTTGAAACAATCTTTACAGTAATTGCTTGCTTTACTTTTTTATCTTTAAACCAATCAAATGGATCTGGCATTGTTTGCCTTAAACCAACTCTAATTTTTTGTTCTGAAGTTTTAATTTCTAATACTTTAACTTTTAATTTGTCACCTTTTTTATATTTAGCGAGTTCCTCATCACCATTATTTAAGTATGTCAGATCATTACAATGTAAAAATGCATCAATATCTAATTCACCGACCTTGATGAACAAAGAATACTCGTTTTTGTTAACTACTTCACCCTCAACAATTGTTCCAATTTCGTATTTTTTTTCAAAAGTTACAAAAGGATTTTCTTGAGTTAATCTATGGGAGATTGCTACTCTTCTTTTTTCTTTATTAATTTCAGTAATCACACATTCTATTTCATCTCCTACTTTAAACATTTTCTTTGCTGAAACATTTTTTTTTGTCCAACTTAGTTCACTTGAATGCAAAAGCGTTGTTAGACCTGGTTCTAATTCAGCAAAAGCACCAAAATCCATTAATTTAATAATTTTTACCTTATAAGTTTTATTCAGCTCATAATTATCAATATGCTCGAAAGGATCTGGTGATAATTGTTTTACAGAACATCCGACTTGTAATTTTTCTTTGTCGACAGAGATTACTTTTAAATCGTGTTTTTCTCCAATATTAAAAACTTCATCTGGATGGTTAACTCTTGAATAGGATATTTCTTGAAGGTGAACCAATACGTCTAATTCGTTATTGACATGAAAAAAACATCCAAATGAACTATAGCCCTTTACCTCTGCTCCCTTAATAATGTCTCCCACTTTGTATTTTTCAATAATTTTTGCCTTGTCCTCTTTTTTATAAGATGAGATTATTTCTTTTCTTGATACGCAGGCATTGCCCCTAATTTTATCAATTTTAATAATTGCA
This sequence comes from uncultured Pelagibacteraceae bacterium, assembly GCA_902515175.1. Taxonomy (GTDB): domain Bacteria; phylum Pseudomonadota; class Alphaproteobacteria; order Pelagibacterales; family Pelagibacteraceae; genus Pelagibacter. The sequence goes on along the minus strand of CABXTP010000029.1, from coordinate 3,328 downwards.
AATTTTTGAGGCTCATTCATTAAATGACTAATATCCTTCAAAGGCTTATCACTTATCTGTGATCCTGGTAAAAACATTAATGAGCCAGTATCAACATGCTCAACTATAGCTCCACCTTTACATTTAGATGTAATTTTTCCCATGATAGGTTCATTTTTTTCATATGCTTCAACTAGTTTATCCCACCCTTTAATTTTTTGTGCTTTACTTGCAGAAACTAAAACTTCTCCATTTTTATCCTCTATTTTTTCTAATAAAACGGATATTTTTTCACCAACTTTGATTTTGTCTGTTAATCCCATACTTTTTAATTCGTTTATATCAAGCACAGGCTCACTTTTAAGTCCTTCAACAAACAAAAAAACAAACTTTTCTGTAATCTTATTGATTTTGCCTTCAATAATCTTTCCTTCCTCAATATTAGCTTTTGAAAGTTGACTGCTTAATAATTTTTTAAATTCTTGTGAAGCTGGACTTGAAAGATCTTTATAAATTTCCATTAATTATATAATTCTCATATTAATTTTTAAAAAACTCAGCCCTTTTAGATAAAATTAATCTTTTAATCAACACTGAATTTTTCGTTTTTTTTAGGATTTAAGCAATAATTATTTGAATTTATTGTATTTCTGCACCTAAATACTTTATTTTTTCCAAAAATGATGGAAAAGAAGTTTTGATTGAATCTTTATCGTGTATTTGCCAATTACCTCCGAAAACAAGGGCAGCTATCGTGCTAGCCATAAAAATCCTGTGATCTTTTAAAAATTTCTTTATTATAATTTTGTTTTTTATTTGTAAATTTGAATTTCCATAAACTTTTAAACTATTATTTGTAACCTCGTTTTTAACACCCATCATTGTTAATATTTTTGATCCCCATTTAAGTCTTGGACTCTCTTTTTGATTAAGTTCGGAAAGATTTTTAAAAACCGAAACTCCATCAGCTTTAGCTGCAACTAAAAAAATTAGTAAAAACTCGTCTATTGCAGCAGTATTTAGTTTTGTTGGGCAATTAATTGGTTTAATTTTTTTTGTACTCATTACTAATAAATCTGCAATTTTTTCACCTTTATATTTTTTAATTTTTTCAAATTTAATTTTTACTCCCATTAATTTCAAAATTTTAACAATGCCAAATCTGGTTGGATTTATATTGATATTCTTAATTTTTATTTTAGAATTTTTTGACAAAGCAGTTAAAACTATAAAAAATGCGCTCGAACTTATGTCGGACGGAATTTCATAATTTAGTGGTCTAATTTCTTTTTTTCCTTTTATCTTAATTATATCAATATAATTCTTGTTTATAATTTTTACATTCAAATTTAAATATTTAAATAAAAGTTCACTATGATTTCTAGATTTCTTAGCCTTAATTATCGTTTCACCTTCAGTATTAAGGGCAGCTAACATAATAGAGCTTTTTACTTGTGCAGATCCTTTTGTTTCATTGTATTTTATTGGTTGAGGTAAATCAGTTCCTTTAATCAAAATTGGTAATTTACCAAAGTTTGTTTTAAATTTTGCACCGAATTTTTCCAAAGGTTTAGTAACTCTGTAAAAATCTCTTTTAGATAAACTTGGGTCACCAGTAATTTGGATTTCATTCTTAGCATGTATCAGTAAACCCATAATTAATCTTGCAAGCGTACCCGAGTTGCCTGCGTTTAGTTTGATATTTTTTTTATATTTAAATCCATTTAATCCCAAACCTTTAATCTCACATACATTCTTTTGTAATTTTATTTTGATACCCAATTTTTTTAAACATTTAAGAGTAGATAAAACGTCCTCTGAATTAAGTAGATTTGTTGATCTTGATTTTCCTTTTGCTTGTGACGCCAATAGCGCCCATCTAATTGACAAACTCTTATCACCTTCAATCTTTATTGTTTTATTAAATGGTTTTATAGTGTTTATTATACTTATTTTTTTCGACATTTTGATTAAAATTAACTAATTTTAAAAGACTCTCCAAAATAAGCTTTTCTAGCATCGATATTTTGAATTAAATTGTTTGGAGTACCTTGAGCAACTACTTTCCCATTATGAATTATTGCAGCTGTATCCACACATGCTAATAAATCTCTTGCCTGATGATCACATAATATCACTGATATATTGTTGTTACTTTGCAAATCTACAATTATTTCCTGAAGTGTTTTAATTGTCATTACATCTAATGCAGCAAACGGCTCATCTAATAGTAATATTTTTGGATCAGATATTAACGCTAAGGCAATTACCAATTTTTTTTTCTGACCTCCCGATATGAATTCTGCTTTTATATCTCTAATAGGATCTAATTCGAATCTTGAAATAAGGGAATTTATCTTCTCTTCCCGATAACTTAAATTTTCAATAGTGATCTCTGCTATAGCTTTTAGATTTTCATACACTGTAAGGTCATGGAAAAAACCCCCTATTTGGGGACACATGCCTATTTGGAATTTCAAAGTTCTTTGATAAATAGGATATTTATTAACAGTTTCATTATTAATCTTTATCGACCCAAAATCTGGGGAAACCAAACCGCAAATTAAATTAAAGATTGTGGACTTACCAACTCCATTTGGCCCTAACAGTCCTAGGATTTGACCATTATTTAATTGTAGATCTAAATTATCTAAAATTATTTTTCTCCCATATTTTAATGAAATTTTTTCAAGTTTTAAAATAACATTTTTGTCTTTAAATGACTTAATTCTAAATTTTTTTATATTAGACATTTTTATTTAGTTGTAATTTTTACATTATCAGTTGTGTCATTCATATATATTTGAATTTTTTTTGTGATCAAATTTATTTTAATATTATCTGCTTTAATTGTGCCCTGAACACCACTATAATTTACATTTTCTGTAATTTTAATTAAATTTTTGCCAAAATCTAGATCCATATTTTCTGATAAAATTACGTTATTTAGATATTCAATTCTTACGTTTTCAATAAATTTCGTATTGTAATTTGAATTATTGTAAATTGCTTGGTTCGAGGTAACAATTAGAGGAATATTTGATTGATCAATAAATATTGCTTCTACATTTTGCATTCTTACAACTTCAATATTATTTTCATATGTGATCTCGCTAAGGTCTGAGGTAATTATATATTCATTATTTTGATCAAGTTTTACCTCATATTTAAGGTTTTTAATTAAATTATTTTCAGTAGTTATATTGTTTTGATTTTCTTGGGTCTTTAAATTAACGATTGGCTTAGTGTCCTCGTTTAAATAAATCTTATAAAAAATTATTGAAATAATTATAAGTATTAAAAAAAGAATTAATTGAATTGCTTTTTTCATAACTTATTAATTTACTTT
>CABXTP010000028.1 GCA_902515175.1 uncultured Pelagibacteraceae bacterium | reverse complement strand
TTGATAGTATTAAAAAATTTAACAAACCATACTTAATAGGAGCTCACATTTCAGAGGGAGAAAAATTACCAAGTGGAGAAAAAATTTCAAATATTATTAAAGAAATAAAACACGAAAAACTATTAGGTATAATTTTATCTTGTGTATCACCAGAAAACTACGAATTAAACCTAAACGAATTAAAAAAATTAGGAATTCCTTTCGGTTTTAAATTAAATGCATTTATTAAGACTAATCCTAAACCTAATTACACTGGTGCGTATAAAAAAAGTAAAACCGGAAATCCGAATGAATTTCTAGGAGTTCGAAAAGATTTAACACCTGATAAAATGTTAGAATTTGCGAAAAAATTTAAAAATGCAGGTGCTACAATTATTGGTGGATGTTGCGAAACTAGACCATCACATATAAAAGCATTTTCAGAACTTAAATAGCTTTTTTATTATCAGCCTTTCTTACAAAATAAATACCAACACACACAGCTATTAATGAAATTAATGCTTTAGTAGTAATTAATTCTTTCAAGAAAATGTAGCTTAAGATTGTTCCAAATATAGGAATTAAATAAGATACCTGAGACTGAAAAATTAATCCATTTGTAACTAAAATTTTAAATCTAAGTAACCATGCGACTCCCGTAGCTACTAATCCTAAATATATTACAGAAATGGTTGAATCTAATCTTGGGGAGATGTTCCATGGTTCTTCAACAAAACCAACTATAGGAATTAAAATTATAATTGCCCAAATCAATATTGAGCCTGTAACATTTTCATTTTTTTTCTTACTAATTTTTAAAGTCAAAACTCCTCCGATTACATAACAAGTAGAGCCAAGAAGTATTAACAATGCAGAGGTAAAATTATTTTTATCAATTAAAATATTATCCGAAAATAAATATAAAATTCCTGAAAAGCCTATCAAGATGCCGAAGGTTTTTATAAAATTAAATTTTTCATTTTTTGTATAAAAATGACCTAGAACAGTAGAACTTAATGGTGTGGTAGACATTAGAATTGCAGCTAAATTACTTTGAACTGATTTTACACCATATGCAATTAGGAAAAATGGTGCTACTAAATTTATAAAACCTATAAGTGCAAACCAATGCCAATCTTTTGAAAAAGCCTCAATTTTGATCTTTTTATAATAACAAAGTAACAAAACTGGTATAGCTCCAAAGAAAACTCTCAAAAATGCAATCGTTATAGGTCCAAATGAATATGTTGCTATTTTAATATTAAAAAATGCAGAGGCCCAAATTAAAGCTAGCAGTCCTAATAATAGATAATCTAATAGTTTTGGTTGTCTCATTCAGTAATTTCTTTAATTATTCCTTTAGTAATTTTTTGTAAATTCACAAAATTAATTTTAAAAACACAGTTTGGGTGACCTGCTGCCGCAAAAAGTTCATCAAATCTCTCCAGGGAATTGTCTATGAAAATTTTAACCTCTTTTAAATGTCCAATAGGAGAAACTCCACCAATACTATATCCAGTGACATCTTTTACATCATCAGCTGATGCCATTGATACATCTTTTATATTTAGTATCTTTTTAATCTTATTTAATGATGTTTTTTTATCACCAGATACTAAACAAAGTAAAAATGAATTTTCTATCCTGAAAAGTAGGCTTTTTACAATAGCTCCAACATCACAACCTAAAGAAGAAGCAGCTTCAATTGCCGTCCTCGCTGAATTATCTAATATGATAACACTTAAAGTAGGATCAAAATCATTTAATAATTTGATCACTCTTTTTACTGGCTCTTTTTCTAATAAAGTCATTATTCAACTTTTAATTGTTAGTTTTTTTGAACATTTAATTATACAGTTATGTAAAAAATGCATAGGTGTTATTAAGTAAAAGAGCATTATGTATCAGTCTTTTTTTGGTAATACAACGATCAGAATTAAAAGAGAAAATATGAGTGTTAATGATGTTTTAAAGTATATCAAAGATAAAGATGCAGAATTTGTAGATTTAAGATTTACAGATCCAAGAGGAAAATTGCAGCATCTAACTATGGACTCTACAATCGTTGATGAGGAGTTATTAAATGAAGGAGTTTTCTTTGATGGATCTTCAATAGCTGGGTGGAAAGCTATTAATGAGTCAGATATGATTTTAAAGCCAGACACGTCAAGATTTTTTCTCGATCCTTTTACATCTCACAATACAGTCGTACTTTTCTGTGACATTTTTGATGCGGTGAAAAAAAATCCTTATGAAAGAGATCCTAGAGGCATAGCAAAAAAAGCTGAAGAGTATTTAAAATCTTCTGGCATAGGTGATAAAGCCTTTTTTGGTCCTGAGCCTGAATTTTTTGTATTTGATGATGTAAGAATCAAAAATGACATGAATGAATGTGGTTTTAAGATTGATAGTAAAGAGGGTCCATATAACTCTGGAAAAGAATATGAAAATGGTAACATGGGCCATAGACCTCCTGTTAAAGGTGGTTATTTTCCTGTCCCACCAGTAGATAGTGAACAAGATATGAGGGGAGAATATTTAAAAAATTTAAAAGAAGTAGGTATAAAAGTAGAAAAACATCATCACGAGGTTGCACCAAGTCAACATGAACTTGGTATGTATTTTGGGACTTTAGTTGACCAAGCAGATAATATTCAGCTTTATAAATATGTTGTTCAAATGGTAACTCACTCATTTGGAAAAACTGCAACTTTCATGCCTAAACCGGTTGCTGGCGATAATGGATCAGGAATGCATATTCACCAATCTATATGGAAAGGTGATACTCCTGTATTTTCAGGAGATGCTTATGCTGGACTATCTGAAACTGCCTTACATTACATTGGGGGAATTTTGAAACATGCAAAAGCAATTAATGCTTTCGCTAACTCAACAACAAATAGTTATAAGAGATTAGTTCCAGGCTTTGAAGCTCCTGTGCTTTTAGCTTATTCTGCTAGAAATAGATCAGCGTCATGTAGAATACCAATAACTTTGAGTAAAAAAGGTGCAAGATGTGAAATTAGATTTCCTGATGCATCTGGTAACCCTTATTTAACTTTTGCAGCAATGCTGATGGCCGGATTAGATGGAATTAAAAATAAGATACATCCAGGAGAATCTTTTGATAAAGATCTTTATGAATTACCACCAGAAGAAGTGAAAGCTATTCCCACAGTGTGTGGTTCATTAAGAGAAGCTATGGAGAGTTTAGATAAAGATAGAGAGTTTTTAACACAAGGTAATGTCTTTACCGACGATCAGATTGATGCATACATCGCATTAAAATTTGAAGAAATTCACAAGTTTGAACACGCACCTCATCCTATAGAATTTGAGATGTATTACAGTAGTTAGTTACTGTCTTGTAGTAGCAACTGTATCTTTGTTAGCACCTTTTTTGACAACGTAATCCTGTGTACCGTTTGCACCAGTTTCTACTTCTTTACGAAGATCTTTAAAAAAAGTTTTCTCCTTCAAAGAATTTTTAAGATTTTTAACAAGATTTTTAAATTCAAACTTATTCATGAGAATCTTATATACCAGATATGCATAAGATGCAATACTGCTATGCAACTTTTAGGATACTTTTCAGTCAACTTTAAAAGACTCTCCACATCCACAACGCTCGGTTTCATTTGGATTGTTGAAGACAAAACTTGAGGAAAATTCATCTTTTTTATAGTCCATTTCTGTGCCTAATAAATACATAACAGCAGCGGAATCAACAAAGATCTTAATACCTTTGTCCTCAATTAATTCATCATTAGGATTAACTTCTTTGGAATATTCCATTACATATGACATGCCAGCACAACCGCCTGATTTAACTGAGACTCTTACTCCGATGGTCTCTTTTTGAACTTTAGACATAATTTCTTTAATTCTATTTGCTGCATTATCACTTACTTTAATTATTGGATTCATTACAAATTTAACTCCAATTTTGCTGCATCAGACATCATATCTTTATTCCATGGAGGGTCCCAGACTAATTCTAAGTCAACATTTTCGATTCCTTCCACTTGCATGGCTACCTCTTTAACTTCTTTTGGTAAACTCTCGGCAACAGGACAATTTGGTGTAGTTAGGGTCATCTTAATTTTTGCTTTTTTATCAACAACCTGAATCTCATATATCAATCCAAGCTCGTAAATATTTACTGGTAATTCTGGATCATAAATTTTTCTGATTTCATTTATAATTTTTTCTTTTAATTCCATAAAATTAATCCTCGGTACTTACTTGTTTTCCATTATTTTCCATTGCAGAAACTAAAGTATGCCAAGATAATGTAGCACATTTTACTCTCATTGGATATTGTTTAACGCCTGAGAGGCACATCAGCTTAGTTTTATCATCATCTTTTAAAATTTTATTTTTAAGTTCTGGATTTTCTTTAATCATTCCTAAAAAATCCTCAATTATTTCTCTGGCTTCGTTATCGCTCTTACCTTTTATTAAATCTGTCATTATAGAAGCTGATGCCATTGATATTGCGCATCCGCTTCCCTCAAAAGAAATATCTTCAACTTTTCTTTGATCATTTAATTTTAAATATACATGAACGTTATCCCCACAAAGAGGATTATTTCCTTTTGCATCCTTATTGAAATTTTCTGTCTTTCCTAAATTTCTCGGATTTTTGCCATGTTCTAAAATAATTTCTTGATATAATTCTTTTAAATTCATTTTAAATCAAAAACTTTTTTACAATTATTAATTCCATCATTTAATTTATCTAAATCATCTTTGGTGTTGTAAACGCCCAAAGACGCTCTTGCACTTGCAGGTATCCCTAGCTTATCATGAAGTATTTGACAACAATGATGTCCTGCTCTTATTGCAACTCCAGTTTCATCTAAAATGGTCGCAATATCATGTGGATGAATTCCCTCAATAGTAAAAGATAATACCCCTCCTCTTTCTTTTGGATTTCCTATTAGTTTCACAGAATTATTTTTCTTCAAAATTTCTTGACCATATTCTATAAGTTCTTTTTCATGCTTAATTATGTTTTCAATTCCAATACTTTCTAAGAATTTTATTGATTGATCAAACGCAATTACTTGTGCTGTAGCCATTGTTCCAGCCTCATACTTATTTGGAAGTTCACCATAAGAAATTCTATCCTTTTTTACCTCATTTATCATTCCTCCACCTCCTTGGTATGGTGGAAGCTGTTCTAGCCATTTCTTTTTTCCGTACAAAACTCCAAGTCCAGTTGGTCCATACATCTTATGACATGAAATTGCATAAAAGTCACAATCCAAGTCCTGCATATCTAATTTTAAATGTGGCCCTCCCTGACATCCATCTACTACAACAACAATGCCCTTTGAATGCGCTAATTGAGTTATCTCTTTAATAGGTAATACTGCTCCAGTCACATTGGATAAATGAGTTATAGCTATTACCTTGGTTTTATTTGTAATTTCTTTCTCTATATTTTCAATCGGTATGTCTCCATCATCGTTTATTTCTGCAAACTTTATTTTGATATTTTTAGATTTTCTTAAAAAATGCCATGGAACATAATTTGAATGATGCTCTAATTCTGTTATTAAAATTTCATCATTTGGCTCCAAGATTGCTTGGCCTAAAGTGTTGGCAACTAAATTTAAAGCCTCAGTAGCTCCTTTGGTAAATACAATTTCATTTTTATCTTTAGCATTAATATATTTTTGAACTGAAGATCTTGTATTTTCATACAAATTGGTAGCTGCAACTGCCAAATAATGAATACTTCTACCTACATTTGAAAATTGTTTGGAGTAAAAATCATTAATTCTATCTAAAACTACTTTGGGTTTTTGAGAGGAATTAGCGCTATCTAAATAAACCAAATCATTATTTTGAATTTTTTCATCAAAAATTGGAAATTCTTTTTTAATATTATCTATATTCATTCTTTTAATCCAATAATTTTTTAATTAGATTTTTAATTTCTGTGTCTGTTATTTTCTCAACTACATCAAGTAAAAATCCATTTATCAAAAGTTCTTTAGACTGTTGATAATTTAAGCCTCGAGACATTAAATAAAAAATTGAGTTTTCATTCAAACTTCCAGATGCAGATCCGTGTGAACATTTTACGTCATCAGCATAAATTTCCAATTCTGGTTTTGCATTGAACTCAGATGTTTCATCTAATAATATTGCTTTGCTTAACTGATAACCATCTGTTTTTTGAGCTTTTGAGTTTACAAATATTTTACCTTGATATGCAGATTTTGAATTTTTTCCAAGTACACTTTTAATAAGTTGATAACTTTTGGTGTTCTCAACTAAATGATTTACTGTAGATCTAATTTCATGCTGCTGATTTTCCTTTAATGAAAAAACCCCATTTATAAAAGCTGATGAATACTCACCATTTAAATTACAATTAATCTCGTTTTTAAAATAGTCTGACCCAGCAGATAATATAAATGTTTCTGAAATACTATTATCTTCCTGTTCAATATTATTAAAAGAATACCTTAAATTATTATTTCTAAATTTATCAATTTTGAAATT
>CABXTP010000027.1 GCA_902515175.1 uncultured Pelagibacteraceae bacterium | reverse complement strand
TGTAATAATTTTTCCAATTTCATCAATTATTTCAATTTTATTATGATCTTCATAATCAAATTCAATTTTTTCAATTCTACCATTGATAAAAATAATCTTATTGTGCTCTAAACCATCTACAAAAATAGATGAATCAATTTTATTAGGTAATGAATAATCATTAAAAAAACTCAAATCACCAATATTTTTTTTAATAATTTGACTTATATCTAAAAACTTCCAATCTTCTTGTTTTTTATTAGGAAAACCGTTTTCAATAAATTTATTCAGAAAACTTTTTTTTAGTTGGATTTCTTTTTCTGAAATTTTTAAAGTTTTTATTATTTTATCAAAATCTAATTGTAATTGTTCATTCATTTAATTAAAACTTTCATAACCTTTCTTTTCTAGCTCTATTGCTAATTCTGGGCCACCAGATCTAATTATTTTTCCATTCATTAAAACATGAACAAAATCAGGCTTTATATAATCTAATAATCTTTGATAGTGAGTAATTATTAAAAATGAATTATCTTTACTTCTTAAGGTATTAACTCCATCAGCTACTATTTTTAAAGCATCTATATCTAAACCAGAGTCCGTTTCATCTAAAATAGACAATTTTGGAGCTAACATAGACATTTGTAAAATTTCATTTTTCTTTTTTTCTCCTCCAGAAAAACCAACATTTAGTTGTCTGTTAAGTTTTTCTTCATCAAATTTCAACTCTTTAGCCTTTTGTTTAACAAGCTTTAAAAATTCAATTGCATCTAATTCCTTTTCTCCACGTGCTTTTCTGATTGCGTTTAATGATGTCTTTAAAAATATATTTGTATTTACACCTGGAATTTCTAAAGGATATTGAAAAGCTAAAAATATTCCTTTATGGGCTCTTTCTTCTGTCTCAAGATCAAATAAATTTTTATTCTCGAATAATATTTCACCTGTTACGTCATATCCTTTTTTTCCAGATAAAATATTAGACAATGTACTTTTTCCAGAGCCGTTAGGACCCATGATTGCGTGAACTTCACCAGGATTTATATTTAAAGAAAAACCCTTTAATATTGATTTATTTTCAACGTTTGCATTTAAATTATTTATTTTAAGCATTAGCCCACACTCCCCTCTAGGCTTATACCTACAAGTTTTTGTGCCTCTACTGCAAACTCCATTGGTAACTGTTGAAGCACCTCTTTGCAAAAACCGTTTACAATTAATCCTACAGCCTCCTCAGAATTTAATCCTCTTTGCTGACAATAATGTAATTGTTCTTCACTGATCTTTGACGTTGTGGCTTCGTGAGCAATATTAGAGTCAAAATTTTTATTTTTAATATAAGGCACAGTGTGAGCTCCACATTTATTTCCCATTAATAAGGAGTCACATTGAGTATAATTACTTGAATTTTTAGCTTTGGAGTTAATATCTACCAATCCCCTGTAAGTCATATCAGAAAATCCAGCACTTATACCTTTTGAAATAATTTTACTCTTAGTATTTTTTCCTAAATGAATCATCTTTGTTCCAGTATCTGCTTTTTGATGATTATTTGTGATTGCTATTGAATAAAATTCACCAATTGAATTATCACCTTTTAGTATACAACTTGGATACTTCCAAGTGATGGCTGAACCAGTTTCAACTTGTGTCCAAGAAATTTTAGAATTTTTGCCTTTACATAGACCTCGTTTTGTAACGAAGTTGTAAATACCACCTTTTCCATTTTCATCACCTGGATACCAATTTTGTACAGTTGAATATTTTATTTCAGCATCATCTAAAGCTATAAGTTCAACATTTGCTGCATGTAATTGGTTTTCATCTCTCATAGGCGCAGTGCAACCTTCAAGGTAACTCACATAACTCCCTTTATCAGCAACAATTAAAGTTCTTTCAAATTGTCCAGTTTGTGATGCATTAATCCTAAAATAAGTTGAGAGTTCCATTGGGCATTTTACACCTTCAGGAATATAAACAAATGAGCCATCAGTAAAAACTGCAGAGTTAAGTGTAGCAAAGAAATGATCTGTTATTGGAATTACTGTCCCTAAATATTTTTTTACAAGTTCAGGATGTTGTTGAATTGCCTCAGACATTGAACAAAAAATTATTCCATGTTTAGTTAATTCACCTTTAAAAGTAGTTGCTACCGAAACTGAGTCAAATACAGCATCTACGGCAATCCCATTAAGTCTTGCTTGTTCTTGTAATGGAATTCCAAGTTTTTTATATGTCTCTAAAAGTTTTGGATCAAGTTCATCTAGACTTTTTGGTTTTTCCTTCATGCTTTTTGGTGCTGAATAATAATATAAGTCTTGATAATCAATTTTAGGATATTTTGGTTTTTGCCAGTTAGGCTCTTTTAAAAGTTTTAATCTTTTATAGGCTTTTAATCTAAAATCTAGCATCCATTTTGGTTCTTTTTTAATATTAGAGATAAACTTAATTACTTCTTCATTCAAACCCTTTGGTGCTTTGATATTTTCGATATCAGTAGTAAAACCGTATTTGTAGTCTTTTAAATTTTCTATATCTTTTTCTCTGGTATCCATTTTATAATCTTCTTTCAATATTATCTTTAACCAAGTCCTCTAAACTTTTTTCTTCAAAAAAATTATTTATATGAGTTTCTAGTTCATCCCAAAGATTATGGGTTAAACATTTAGTTAATTTACCATTGCAGCCTTTTTTTGATTCTTTTTTACATTGAACTGTTTTTACTTTTTCATCAACAGCATCAAAAATATTTGTTAATTTTATCTCTTTAGCTTTTCTATTTAAAACATATCCACCTTGTTTACCTCTTATACTTTGAACTAATTCTTTTTTTCTTAATTTTGAAAATATTTGTTCCAAATAATCCAAGGAAATACCTTGTCTTAATGAAATGTCTCTTAGAGATACTGGAGTAATGTTATTAAATCTTGCTAGATCTACTAAAGCCATTACCGCATATCTGCCTTTAGTTGTAAGCCTCATAATTCCTTAATTTACTGGATATATATAAACCCGACTAAATTAGTCAAGTATTTGAATAAAAAAAAAATTGACAAATTGTCACTCAGTTATGATATGTCTAATTTTTTTGTGAGAATAATTATCATTAGCAATTATGGACAATAAAATTCTAGAAATATTTATTCCAGGACCAGCTGGAAGACTCGAAGCAAAATATTACAAAAGTAAAAAAAGTACCTCACCAATAGTATTAGTTTTGCAACCACATCCTCAGTATGGAGGAACAATGAATAATAAGGTAGTTGTAGAAACATTTAAAATTTTTATGGAGAATGATTTTTCTGTTTGTAGAGTTAATTTTAGAGGAGTGGGTAAAAGTGATGGAGAATTTGATAATGGACAAGGTGAACTAGCAGATGCGGCGGCAGCATTAGATTGGTTAGAGAGGGAAAATTTTGATAATTCACAATGTTGGGTATCTGGATTTTCATTCGGATCATTGATTGCTATGCAATTATTAATGAGAAGACCAGAGATTAATAGATTTATTGCAATTTCACCACAACCAAATGTTTATGATTTTTCATTTCTTTCACCATGTCCAACATCAGGAATGATAGTATATGGTAAAAAAGATGAGTTAGTTCCAATCGAATACATTACTGAATTGGATAAAAGATTAAGTTCTCAAAAAGGAATTAAAGTCGATTTTCAATCAGTGCAAGATGCAAATCATTTTTTTTCTAAAAGTGAAGAGGCATTAATTAAAAGTTTAGACAAGTATATAAAGAAAGAAACTGCTTTATATTAATAATTTTTACTTAAGATTCCTCCTGTAACTGGTGAAGAGACTCTTGTTGTATTAGGATATGAAATTATTAAACCTAAATAAGATCGAATAGCAAGGTATGCAAAAGCTTGGGATTCTAAAAAATCTCCATCAAATCCATTATCATCAATGTTTTTTAACATTATTTTTTTTTCTGCTAGATATTCAATAATATTATCTATCAAAGTCTTATTCTTTCTTCCGCCACCACAAAGATAAATATTATTATTATCAAAATTATTTATTTTCTTTATGCCTTCTGAAATTAAAAATGCAGTAAATTTTGTTATTGTTGAACAACCGTCTTCAAAAGATAATCCTCTGGCAAAAGAAATATCGAAGTCTTTTGTATCTAAAGAATTTGTAATTTCTGTTATATTAAAATTATCAATAGCTTGGTTTAGTATCAAATCATCTACGTTGCCTCTTGAAGCAAAATCACCATTAAAATCAAATTTATTTTTGCTATTTTTTCTCACCCATTCATCTATCATGCAATTTCCTGGTGCTATGTCATAAGCATATAAATCTTGTTTCTCAGAATTATAAGATTTTATTTGTGTTAAATTTGTTATACCTCCAATATTCATAATTGAAATTGGGAAATCTAAATTATATTTTGAATTTAGAATTCCTGAGATTAAAAAATGAAAAATTGGTGATAATGGAGCGCCTTGACCCCCATTATCTAAATCGTTTTGTCTAAATTTATTAATAACCTTTATTTTGGTTAACTGTGATAAAAGATTAGCATCACCTATTTGTTTTGAGATTTTTTTATCTGGTAAGTGTAATAATGTTTGTCCATGAAAACCTATTAAATCAATTGCTAAAGATTTTTTACTAATCAGATCTTTAATTAATTTGCCGTTGAACAGAGTAAAATTTTTTTCAATTTCACTTATTATTTTTGTCTTTTCACTTAAATCTCTACAGGTAGAAATTTCATCCCTCAATTTTATGATTTTTTGGTGCAAATTTTGATCGAATTCATAATATTCATTTAAAATTAACTCAAATTTATTAATTCCATCAGACTTTATTACTGATACATCTACTCCATCCATAGATGTGCCGCTCATCAATCCTAAGGAGGTAAAAATTTTACTCATATTTATTTTTTTTTAAAAAAATTTGTATATTGTCTAACTATAAACATATGAATAAATTTATAAATGAATTTAAAGATAGAGGATATTTCTATCAATGTACAAATGAAAGTGAACTGTCTAATCTTTTAAATAACAAAAGTATAAATGCATATATCGGTTTTGACAGTACAGCTCCTTCTTTACATGTAGGTAGTTTGCTCCAAATAATGTGTTTAAGGCTACTTCAGAAACACGGACATAGACCAATTATATTAATTGGTGGTGGTACAACTCGTATTGGTGATCCTTCTGGAAAGGATGAAACAAGAAAAATTTTATCAGAAAAACAAATTGAAAGTAACATTAAGAATATTCAAAAAGTATTTAAAATTTTTTTGAAAACAAATAATCTAAAATTAAAACCAATTTTTGTAAATAATTATAAATGGCTTGGAAAATTAAATTATATAAAATTTCTTAGAGATATTGGAAAACATTTTACCATAAATAAGATGTTAAGTTTTGATAGTGTTAAGCTAAGATTAGATCGAGAACAGTCTTTAAGTTACATGGAATTTAATTATATGATCTTGCAAGCTTATGATTTTTTAGAACTTAACAAAAGTAAAAATTGCTTATTACAAATTGGAGGCTCTGATCAGTGGGGAAATATCATAAATGGTGTTGATTTGATAAAGAGGTATTCAAATAAACATGTTTATGGATTAACAACTCCATTAATTACTTTAGCGTCTGGGGCTAAAATGGGTAAGACAGAAAAAGGTGCGATTTGGCTAGATAAAAAACTATTATCACCTTACGATTATTTTCAATTCTGGAGAAATACAGATGATAGAGATGTAATTAAATTTTTAAAAATGTTCACTGACTTAGAAATTTCTGAGATTGAAAAATTAAAAGATAACAATATAAATGACTTAAAAATTTTATTAGCAAAACATGCTACCAAAATGCTGCATGGAAATAATGAGGCTTCGAAAGCTTTCGAGACAACTGTCTCAATTTTTGTAAAAAAAGAAATAGATAATCAAATTGATCTACCTATTTTTAAGATAAAAAAAAAAGAAGTAGATAATGGCTTAAATATTCTTGATTTAGTTGTCAGAACAAAATTATTGAATTCAAAAAGTGAGGTTAGAAGAACTATCAAGGATAGAGGAATAAAAATCAATGATATACCGATACAAAACGATAATTATTTAATTTCATCATCTGATTTCAAAAGCAAAATAAATTTATTCAAATTATCGCATGGCAAAAAAAATCATGTAATAATAAAATTAATCAATTAATTAATTTTTAATTTTCTCTAACGTTCTGGTAATAAATCTAGGTGTAAGCGTTTTAATCGGATTAACTGTGGTCTCAAGTTTTTTTGGTGGTCCTTTAATTTTAAAACTAACACCAAAAACACCTTCTCCAACCTTTTTTCCAACTAATATATCTCCTAAAAATGGTATAGAGCCTATGGTTTTATTAAGTGTGGTTGCTGGTACTAACGTTCCTCTTAAGCTTATAAGTTTATTTTCTTCAATGTATCCATCCATTAAAACTGATATCGCAGGACCAATTGCATATATCTCATTAATTGTCATTAATTTATCATCATTTGAAAAATTCATCTCGAAATCATTAAATCTAATACCTTCACCTGATAATAAATCAGCAATGCCTTGCAATGAAGCCAAAGTTAATAATTTAGTTAATGCAGGCAACTTTTTAAGTTTGAAATCATAAATTTTTATAGTTGAGGTGCTTATATTGTTCTTTTTAACTGAAAAAAAATCTAGCGATCCTTCATCAAATCCTTTTATAAATTTATAACGATTAACTAAAGGTTTTGCGTTACCTGAAAAAAGAGTTGTGATTGTCTCAT
>CABXTP010000026.1 GCA_902515175.1 uncultured Pelagibacteraceae bacterium | reverse complement strand
TATCGCTGATGATGAAGCTGATCCAGAAATGGTGGCTGTGGACTTAGTGGGTCAAGCTGAACATGGTTATAACTCTCCTGCATGGTTATATACAACAAGCAAAAAATTAGCCGAGGAAGTTATGAAAAGAGTTCCTGAATTAATTGCAGAACTACCAGAGGTGCCGAGAAAAAGTGCAGAAGCTGCTTGGAGAGATTATGGTGAGGTTATTTTTTGCGATACAGATGAGGAAATAGCAAAAATAAGTGATGAATATGCACCAGAACATTTAGAGGTACAGACTAAAAATTTAGAATGGTTTCATAAAAGATTAAAAAATTATGGATCATTGTTTATAGGAGAAGAAACAACTGTTGCTTATGGTGATAAATGTTCTGGCACAAATCATATTTTGCCAACAAAAGGCGCAGGTCGTTATACCGGAGGTTTATTCGTTGGTAAATTTATTAAAACTTTAAGTTTTCAGAGAATGACTAAAGAATCTACAAAATCAGTTGGTGCAGCTTGTGCTCGAATATCAAGATATGAAGGAATGGAAGCGCATGCCAGAACAGGAGATGTAAGACTTAGAAAATATGGTTATTCGAATTAAATATTAATCTAATACTTCTTCACCATTTTCTTTTTTTTCTTTATTGTTTTTATTAATTGCCTCTTTATTTTTTTTCATATTTATTAGGTCAGCAAACGTGTGGTTCACATCTCTGTGACCAGCTTCATCATCTCTAATAACTTTAACTACATCTTTTAAAGTAGCGTGCAAAGGCAGATTCCAATAGTTAATAGCAATTTCAGGTGCAGGTTGATCAGGAATAGTTCCTGCCTCTAATTCGTTTAAATATTCTGTATAACTTATAACTGCTTCCTCTTCAAAATAACCTACAATTCTATGTGCCGTTCTTTGAGAAACTAAATAAATTATTCCATAAGTAAAAATAAATATAAATTGAGCAATCATTATTATAAATCTCTCTATTGCAGTTGGTTTAGCGACATGAATAAATGTCATAAGATGCATTCTTTCATTTTCAGCCTCTTCTAAAAGAGTCTTAATCCATCCCTTATCATCTTCAATTTTTCTTAAAGACTTTAGATGTATTAACATACCAGCAACCATACCAGGTACAGCAGCTACTGTTTCAAGTACAACTGCTCTATGACCATATCTTTTTTTAAAAAATGTATCTGCCAAAAATCTTAGAAATTTTGTAAATGATAAAGCTACCTTGTCACTAAAATTTCTTGGCTCAAAATGTTTATTTAAATTACTCATATTATGTTAAATAATCACTATGTAGAAAAATGCCATGCGCCAAAATTGTCATGAAAAGGCATTGTTTTTCAAAGCATATTTAGTGTTTCTTTAATTATATAAATTGTTAGCGAAGACATAAAAACAATTATGAACAAGTTTATATATTTCCAAATTTTTCGACTATTGGCATATCTTGATAAATGTGAAGACAAATATCCTAGACCAAAGAAAAATAAGAACGATGCAATTGATGCTCCTAAACCAAAATAAATTTTTTCATCGATCAAAAAATTCTTTGAAAAATTTCCTAAGAAGAAAACAGTATCAGAATAAACATGAGCATTGAGATAAGTGAAACCAAGTGTTTTGAAAAAAATATCTGATCTTGAAGTATGATTTAAGTCACTATTAAAGTTAACAATTGTTTGAAAAGATTTTATTTTTGAATAAACAAAATAAATAAGAAATATTATTAATAAAATATTTAAAAAAAGCTCTAGAAATATATTGAAATATTGATGAAAAAAATGAAATAAAAATATACCTAAAAAGATTAGTAAAAGATCAGAAATTGAACAAATAAAACAAACTAAAAAAACATATTGTTTTTTTAATCCCTGCTCTATTACGAAGATATTTTGGGCACCTATTGCTAGTATTATACTTAAGCCTGTAAAAAACCCTAAAATTAGATATTCCATCTAATAGTTTTACAAGAATTTATTTTACGAACCTACTCAGAATTTGCAGTTAGTGTTTTAATTTCTAAAACGTTTTCATTTGGATCTTTAATGAAAAAGGTTTCTTGCTCATATTTTGTGCCTTTAAATCTTAAGTAAGGTTCATCATAATATTTAGCGCCCTTTTCTTTTAACCTATTTTTGAGTGTATCAAAATCTTTTCTAGACAAATGAACTCCAAAATGTGGGACAGATACATTTCCCATGTCCACATCATGTCTTTCGTTATCAAGCTTGTGTTCACTTGCATGCAGAGTAAGTTCGTTACCCCAAAAATCTACGTCAGCCCATTCTTGAGCCGAGTTATCTAGCCTACACCCTAGTGTTTCACTATAAAACTTTTTAGCAGTTTCTAAATCACCACAAGGTATAGCTAAATGAAAACAATTAGTATTTCTGTACATAATAAATCCTTTAAAAAGTTAATAAAGTAACTATATATCCATCAACTTTTGATATCAAGCTAACAAATATTATGAATGATTATTTGCAATCTATAATTGACAGAGATCCAGCAGCAAAATCTAAATTGAGTTTGGTTTTAACCTATCCTGGTGTCAAAGCTATTTTTTTTCATAAGATAGCTCATTTTTTCTCTTTAGCAAAATTTGATTTAATAGCTAAAATAATTTCTCAATTTTCTAGATTTTTAACTGGTATAGAAATCCATCCAAAAGCAAAGATAGGTAAAAATTTATTTATTGACCATGGAATGGGAGTGGTGATTGGAGAGACATCAAATATTGGAAATAATGTTACAATTTATCATAACGTTACACTTGGTGGAATATCTCCAAGTATTAATGCTTATGAGCAAAGAAATTTAAAAAGACATCCAACTCTTGAAGACAATGTTGTTGTGGGTTCTGGTGCGCAAATACTAGGACCAATAGTGGTAGGTAAAAATTCTTTAATAGGGGCAAATGCTGTTGTCACAAAAGATGTGCCTGAAAAATCTATTATGGTTGGTATTCCTGCTAAAAGAATTGGTGATGCAACAAAAGGATTCAAGCCTTATGCTGTTACTGATAAGGAAGAGTAATGACACATATTAAAAATAATTTTATAGACTCTATTGGAAATACACCTTTAATTAAGCTTAAAGCTGCCTCAGAAATAACTGGCTGTAATATTTATGGTAAAGCTGAGTTCATGAATCCAGGCGGTTCTGTTAAAGATAGAGCGGCAATGGCGTTGCTAAAAGATGCTCAAGAAAAAAAATTAATTTCGAAAGGTGGAATTGTCGTTGAAGGAACTGCAGGCAATACAGGAATAGGCTTAGGATTATTAGGAAACTCACTAGGTTATAAAACAATTATCGTAATGAATGATAATCAAACACAAGAGAAAAAGGATATTATAAGAAACTTAGGTGCTGAATTAAGATTGGTACCAGCAAAGCCTTACAAGGATGAGAATAATTTTGTGAAAATTGCGGGAAGATTAGCAGATGAATTAAGACCAAAAAATAACAATGGTGTAGTTTGGGCAAATCAATTTGATAATACCGCTAATGCTAAAGGGCATTATGAGGGAACGGGTAAGGAAATTTGGGAACAAACAGATGGTAAAGTTGATGGATTTGTCTGCTCCTCTGGAACTGGTGGAACAATTTCAGGAGTGAGTAACGCACTCAAAGAAAAAAATAAAGATGTTAAGATTTTCCTTTCAGATCCAAAAGGTTCTGCACTTTATAATTATATAAAGAATGGTGAATTAAAGTCAGAAGGTGGATCAATAACTGAGGGAATAGGTTCAAGTAGAATTACAAAAAATTTTGAGAATGCAAAAATTGATGACGCATATTCAATTGAAGATCATGAAGCTCTTCCAATACTTTATGATTTAATTCAAAATGAGGGCTTAAGTTTAGGAACAAGTTGTGGAATTAATATTGCAGGTGCAATACGATTAGGAAAAGAACTTGGGCCTGGTAAAACAATTGTTACAATCCTTTGTGATAAGTCAGATAAATACAACTCAAAGATGTTTAATAAATCTTTTTTAGAAGAAAAAAAGCTACCTATCCCTAGCTGGCTATAATATCGCATATATATTAATACTTAAAAGAGTTAAAAATTTCTTATGAAAAAATTTTTAACAATTCTTTTTTTTGTACTAATAAACAACATTGCTATTGCAGGAATGAATAACAGCGATAAATCTCAAGCATGGGAATGTAGTGGAATTTATATGGCAAACTACTTCTTGCCATCTGGTGAACAATTTGAGTACAGCATGAAAGAGAAATCAATGGCTTCAGTTAAAGTAATGAAGGCCTATGCTATAGAAACTGGAATACCTGAAAAAGAGTGGGATGATGGTGTTAATAAGGCTGTAGATAAATATTACGGCTCTAAATATGACAAGGCAAAAACTGATGCGTGTCATTCATTTATTGAAAGTTTAATCCCTAATGGTGCTGAAAGAGTCAAAAAAGTAATTCAAACTTTATATTAATAAAAAGGAGCAAAAAATGAAAAAAATAATAATGACATTAACATTCACAATTATTTCTACAGTGGCTTTTGCTAATTCAGGGAAATTTAATGCAAGTGGAATGGGGTCTTGGGAAATGAATATTATGAATGCTGGCAATGGCAATATGGCTATAACTTATGATGGAAATGCTGGTCTCGCTGATAAAGAACCTAATAGTATATTTGATAAATCTACAATGAATTGTGTTGGAGGACTTACATTAGTGGGTGGTAAGTTTGAAGATGAAACAGGTATGTGTACTTTTTATCTAGCTGATGGTGAAAAAGTTTTTATAAATTACAAAGGTAAAGGCACTGGAGGTCAAGGTGGATCTGGAACTTTTATAATTGTTGGGGGTACTGGAAAATATGAAAAAATTTCAGGAACTGGTTTTTCTAGTAGACAGAATCTCAAAGGTAAAGAGGGATTTGCTCACTCAATGAATCAAATGAGTGGTGAGTACACATATTAAATTAATTAATGAAAGGAGAAATAATGGAAAAAGAAATGTTAGCTATTTTAAGCTTTAAAGAAGGTAAATTTGATACTTTCATGGGTTGGATGGCATCTGAGGAAGGAATGGGTGTTAGAAAAAGCGTAGCCTATCCAGAAAAAACTATACCAGGTATTAAACCTGACAAAAGTGGTGTCATGTTTAAAGTTTCAGTTCACAATGAAGAAGGTATGAAAGAATTTGTTGCTGGAAAAAATCCAGTTGCAAAATCAATTTATGAAGAATGTGTAGCAAGTGTTCATCTTTATGAATTATCCAAAGTAAATGTTTGATAAAGGAGAACAAATATGAAAAATTATATAGTAACGCATACTTTTAAATCAAAAGAAGCTAAAGCTAAAATGATTGAAGTTACTGGTTCAATGTCAATGGAAGATATGACTAAAGCAATGACAAGTGATAATGCAAAATGTCAAATGAGCTGGATCACACCAGGTGATAATTTAACAATGTTTTGTTGGTGGAAAGGTACTGATCCTGATGCAATTAATAAACAATTAGAGTCTATGAACGATTTTTATGAACCTCATAAATTTGTTGAGTGTACAGATGATATTATAGATTTTAATGCTAAATAAGGATGCCTAAACTTTTATTAAATATGGAAGTTGAAAACTGGGAAACTTTCAATAAAATTTATGTCTTAGGCGACAACTCTAATAGAGAAAAAGCTGGTATTAAAAAAATCTTTATAGGAACTGAGGAAGACAAACCTAATAAAGTTCATGCTATTTTTGATATACCTCATACAAATGCTATGCGTGAATATATGGATAATCCTGAAGCCAAACAAATGGCTCAAGAATCTGGAATTAAGTTTGAAACTTTATTTGGCGTAACTTGTAAAGATTAAAAAAAAAGGGGGAAACAATGAAGGTAATATATACTAGAACAATGAGAGTAAAAGATGATGGCCTAGGAAAAGCTATGGAAATTGGAAAAGGTTTAGCAGCAGTTAGAAAAAAATATTACCCCAACCATGATGTTTATTTTTCTTTTCAAATGGGTGGAGACCCAAGAACAATAAGAGAAACTTTAATCGGTCCTATGTTTGAAGGTGACAATGATGCTGACGCTAAAATGTCTGCAGATCCTGAGTATATAAAACTTTTAGAGCAATTGAAAGAAGTTGCAATAGAAGGTACTATTGAGGATGAGATAAGACCAATATTTAGTTAAGTTATTTAAAATACGTTTAAATATAAGGAGGTGTTATGGCAGGAGTAGAGGTAAAAACTTTTGATAAAGCAGACGAAGTAAATAATAATTTTAATAATGCTAAAATTGAGGCTGTAAAAGTTGGGAACCAGCGAGTTATGAAGTTGACTCTTCAACCTGGATGGAAATGGTCAAAAGATATTAAACCTACAGTTGGAGGTGATAGCTGTCAAGCAACACATCTAGGTGTAATTGTTTCAGGAGCTGTTTGCGCAAAACATAACGATGGAACCGAGCTTACTTATAAAGCTGGGGATGCATATTCAATTCAACCTGGACATGATGGATGGGTAGTAGGAAATGAACCAGCTGTTGTTTATGAGTTTCATGGAATGTGGGGTGAATAATGTCAATTATACAAAAAATGACAAAAATAGTAAATGAAGGTGATACCACAAGTGCAGAACAATTAATTCATGATGATTTTCAATTTTTAATGCATTCAACAGGTAAAAGTTTATCAAAAAAAGATGTTGTTAATTGGGTTGGTATGAAAGATGTTAAGAAGAGTAATGTAAGAGTTCTTTTCGAAAATAGGGAAGTTGGATTTGAGCATGCTATGGTAACATTTAACGATGGAAATAAAGAGGCTGTAATGTCTTACTACAAGTTTAA
>CABXTP010000025.1 GCA_902515175.1 uncultured Pelagibacteraceae bacterium | reverse complement strand
TAAAAATTTATTTTAATTTTCTCTGGATTTTGATTTTTCAAAATCTCAATTCTTCCTACTGGTACGCCACTTTTATAAATTGATCCTGTACCAGAGGTATATGCTATGCTTTTATCGTCTATTTGATTAGAGTAATTACCTTTAACGTATTTAATTTCACCGGAACTTTTTCCATCTCCAGAGACAATTGCTTGAAAATTACTAGGAGCTATTGATACTGGCACATTAGAATTTAGATCAGACAATAGTAAAACTCGTGATGTTTGATAATTTACTTCTATTACTTTGCCAGCTAAATAATTCTTGTCATAAATATTTGTACCAATTTTTATATTATCCTTGCTCCCTTTATTTATGATTAACGATTTTAAAAATGGACTATTATGATCAACAATTACTTTTGCTAATAATTTATCACTTGATAAACTATAATCTTCAATTAATGCCTTCAATTCATTATTTTCGCTTCTTATTATTATGTTAGAAATTTTTTTAGACTTTAAATTCTCAATTTCAGCGATGCTTTCTTTATAATCTTTATAAAAAGAAGAATACTTTATTGTCCCCTTAATCGAGTTAGAAATAAAATTTTCTGGTACTGATACAACATATGAAGATCTATATACAATTTCATTTATTATATTTTTAACTTGACGAATATATTTATTCTCAAAGCTTGAGAGCACTATTATTATTATAGATAAAAATAAAAGTGTTAATAAAGAAAATTTCTGTTTATTGCTTTTTTTTAAAAAAGCAGATCTAATTGCAATTACAAAATCATCTCTGCTTGAGGCCATTCTTTTTAATATTCAGTCAACATAGTAGAAAAAGTTTGTTCTTGATCTAAAGCTTTCCCTGTTCCAATTGCAACACAAGATAGTGGGTCTTCAGCTATATGCACTGGTAATCCTGTTTCTTTAGAAAACCTTTTATCAATATTCTTTAATAAAGCACCTCCACCTGTAAGAGTTAATCCCATATCTACCAAATCAGCAGATAATTCTGGTGGTGTGGCTTCTAAAGCATCTTTAATTCCATTAACCATTTCTTTTAAAATATCATTCAATGCTTCAGCAGTATCCTCCTCTGTAATATTTACTTCTTTTGGGGTACCCGATCGCAAGTCTCTTCCTTTAACTGGATATGTGTTTACATTTGTTGGTATAGCAGTACCAATTTCTTTTTTGATTTTCTCAGCGGTGCTATCACCAATCATCAAGTTGTATTCTTTACGCATATAATTTACTAAAGCACCATCCATCGCATCACCTGCTACTCTTAAAGATTTTGAATAAACTAAACCTCCTAAAGACATAACTGCTATTTCACTAGTTCCACCACCGATATCAACCACCATTGATCCTGTCGCTTCTGATATAGGAAGATTAGCTCCAATAGCAGCTGCGATTGGTTCTTCAATTAATTGGACTCTTCTAGCCCCTGCTGCTAATGCACTGTCTTGTATCGCCTTTCTTTCTACTGGTGTTGAGCCAGTTGGAACACAAATCAAAATTCTTGGATTAGAGAAAGTTCTTCCTTTATGAACTTTTTTTATAAAATGTTTGATCATTTCTTCAGTGACTATAAAATCTGCGATTACTCCATCTCTTAAAGGCCTAATCGCTTGAATATTTCCAGGTGTTCTTCCCAGCATTGTTTTTGCCTCATCTCCAACAGCTAAAACTTGCTTTTTCCCAGACTGGTCCACAATTGCAACTACCGATGGTTCATTTAGAACAACTCCTTTTCCTTTTACAACTACTAATGTATTAGCCGTTCCTAAATCAATAGCCATGTCTTGGCTCCAAATTTTTTTTACTTTGTTAAATATTCCCACTTAAACTCCTCCTTTTACTTTTTGATGTTCAATATTTTGTGATAGTGATTTTTTTTCTCTTTTAATTAACATTTTATTTAAAGCATTCAAATATGCATTTGCCGATGCAACCAATGTATCTGTGTCAGCTGATTGACCTACTGTCGTCCTATCATTTTCTTCTATTTTAACACTAACAGTAGCTTGTGCATCGGTACCCTCTGTAACTGCATGTACTTGATACAAAGAAAGTTTAACATCATGAGGGTATAATTCTTTAATACATTTAAAAATTGCGTCTACTGGTCCATCGCCAGTTTGTGATGTTTGTTTTATTTGTCCGAAAACATCTAGGGTCATCTCTGCTCTTTGAGGCTCACCTGTCCCAGCAAAAACTTTTAGTGATTTTAGATTAATTGCATTAATTTTATTGTCAATTATAAGACTATCATCAACTAAAGCTACTATATCTTCATCATAAATGTGTTTTTTTTTATCTGCTAAAATTTTAAATTTGCCAAAAGCAGCTTGGATTACATCATCGGTAACATCTGTATAACCTAAATCGTTCAATTTATCTTTAAACGCATGTCTACCTGAATGTTTGCCCATTACTAATGAAGTTTTTTTTACTCCTACACTTTCAGGAGTCATTATTTCATATGTCTCTCTATTTTTTAACATTCCATCTTGATGAATACCCGATTCATGCGCAAATGCATTTTTTCCAACTATTGCTTTGTTAAACTGAACAGGAAATCCTGTTGCATTAGATACTATCTTTGAAGCCTTGCTAATTAATTCAGTTTTAATTCCAGTTTCATAGGGTAATAAATCATCTCTAGTTTTTATTGCCATAACTATTTCTTCAAGAGCTGCATTTCCGGCTCTTTCACCAATACCATTTATTGTACATTCTATTTGTCTTACGCCCGCAGATAATCCTGATAAAGCGTTAGCAACTGCTAAACCAAGATCATTGTGGCAGTGTGCTGAAATTATTGCTTTATCAATATTTGGAACATTATTTTTAATTGATGTAATTGTTTTCGCAAATTCCTCTGGAATAGAATAACCAACAGTATCAGGAATATTTATTGTTTTAGCACCACAGTTAATTGCAAGTTCTATTGTTTTGTACATAAAATCTAAATTTGTTCTTGTGCCATCTTCGCAAGACCATTCAACATCATCAGTAAATTTTCTTGCATAAGTTACACTCTCTTTAATGGCACCTAACACTTGGTCATCAGTCATATTTAATTTATGCTTCATATGAACTGGGCTTGTTGAAATAAAAGTGTGAATCCTAAATCTCTTTGCAAATTTTAATGACTCATGACATGCATCTATATCTTTTTTTGTTGCTCTAGCTAACCCACAAGGAATTGAATTTTTTACACTTTTGCTTATGGCACTTACTGCTTCAAAATCTCCTGGAGAAGAAATAGGAAAGCCTGCCTCTATAATATCAATTCCCATTTCATCAAAAACTCTTGAGATTTGAATTTTTTCTTCAACGCTCATTGATGCCCCTGGTGACTGTTCACCATCTCTCATCGTTGTATCAAAAATGTAAACTTTATCTTTAGTACCCATAAATTAGTTTTTTGAAGATCTATAATACAATCTATAAGTGAGATTGCAAAATAAATGTCAAATTATGGTTTTTTAAGTGATCTTTTTGGGTCTATTTTAAAATTAACTTTTATCGCTATCAACAAGTTTTTTCTTACCTATCCAAGGCATCATGGCTCTAAGCTGAGCTCCTACTTTTTCAACAGGATGGTCTGCTAATTTTGCTCTAGTCGCAAGAAAGTTTTTTTGACCATTCTTACATTCATCCATCCAATCTTTTGTAAACTTTCCAGATTGTATCTCAGAGAGAACTTCTTTCATTCTTTTTTTTGTTTCCTCTTTATTAACAATTCTTGGACCAGATTGATATTCACCATATTCAGCAGTATTTGAAATTGAATAATTCATGTTAGCTATCCCACCTTCATATATTAAATCAACAATCAATTTAACTTCATGAACTGTCTCAAAATATGCCATCTCTGGTTCATAACCTGCTTCAACTAATGTTTCATAACCATTTTTCATTAATTCCACTAAGCCCCCACATAAAACTGTTTGTTCACCAAATAAATCTGTTTCAACTTCATCTTTAAATGTTGTTTCAATAATACCAGATCTTCCTCCTCCAATAGCCGATGCGTAAGATAAAGCTAAATCCCTAGCTTTTCCTGATCCATTTTGATGAACAGCAAATAAACATGGAACTCCTCCTCCTTTTTCGTATTCACTTCTAACCAGATGACCTGGACCCTTAGGCGCAACCATGAATACATCTAAATCTTTTCTAGCTTTAATTAAATCATAATGAACATTTAGACCATGTGCAAAAGCTATACTTGTTCCTTCTTTAGCTCTTTGTTCAATATGATTTTTATAAATTTGAGCTTGTAATTCATCTGGTGTTAATATCATTAAGACATCTGCCCAGGCAGCAGCGTCTGATAAATTCATAACCTTTAATCCCTTAGACTCTGCTTTGGCAATGCTTGTTGAACCATCTCTTAAAGCTACTACAACTTCTTTTACTCCACTATCTTTTAAATTTAATGCATGCGCATGTCCTTGACTTCCATATCCAAAAATAGCGATTTTTTTATCTTTAATTAAATTAACATCAGCGTCTTTTTCATAAAACATTTTCATTTTTTTCTCCTAATTTATTTATTTAAAAGTTTCAGAACCTCGAGTCATTGCAATAGCACCTGTCCTTGATGTGCTTGTAAGGCCTAAAGGTTTTAATTTTTTACTCATTTTATCAATTTCTCTTCTTAGAGCAGTAATTTGAATGACTACTGATTGCTTAGTTTTATCTAAAATTACTGGATTAAAACTTTTACAGGCATTGATACACTTTTCTATCTTTTTTTTTTGCCCAACAACCTTTAGTAATGCCATTTCCTTAAAAATAACTTTTTTATCTTCTCTTTTAAAATCAGCAACTTTATGAACTGGAACTAACTTCTTTAATTGTAATTTAATTTGTTCGATTACTTGTGGAGTTCCAGTGGTAACGATTGTAATTCTAGAAATATTTTTTGTTGCGTCAACTTCAGCTACTGCTAAAGATTCAATATTATATCCCCTTCCTGAAAATAATCCAACAACTCTAGCCAAAACTCCCGACTCATTATCTACCCAAACAACAAAGATATGAGTGTCTAATTTACCTTTCTTTGTTGGAATACTGTAAGCTGATTTTGGTTTTGCCATCAAACTAACGCCTTGCCTTTTCCTGTAATTTTATTTTCATCTTTATCACTAGGTCCTAAAATCATTTGATTATGTGGTTTTCCTGATGGTATCATTGGAAAACAATTCTCGTTAGGATCAACCTGACAATCAAATATCACTGGGCCATTATGATTTAACATTTCTTTAATCTTGTCATCTAATTCGTTAGGATTTACTGCTTTAATTCCTTTGCATCCGTAAGCCTCAGCTAATTTAACAAAATCAGGTAGGGCCTCAGAGTAACTTTCTGAATAATTTTTTTCATGTAGTAATTCTTGCCATTGTCTTACCATTCCCATGTACTGATTATTTAAAACAAAAATTTTAATAGGCAAATTATATTGAACTGCAGTTGACATTTCTTGCATCGTCATCAAAACTGATGCTTCACCTGCTATATCTATAACTAATTTATCTGGATGAGCTATCTGTACTCCTACAGCTGCCGGAAGACCATAACCCATGGTTCCAAGTCCTCCTGATGTCATCCACCTATTTGGTTTATTAAATTTATAATGTTGCGCAGCCCACATTTGATGTTGACCCACCTCAGTTGTAATAAAAGTATCTTGATTTTTTGTTAATTCGTATAATCTCTGAACAGCATGTTGGGGTTTTATTGTTTTCTCACTATTGATAAACCCTAAAGAATCTTTAGTTCTCCATTTCTGAATTTGTTCCCACCATTTTGAAATATTATGTTTATTCGAAGTCTTAAGACCATTTTGTTTTTTATTAATCTTTTTAATAGCCGCTTTTAGAACTTCATTAACATCACCTACAATAGCTAAATCAACTTTTATAATTTTATTAATTGATGATGGATCAATATCAATATGTACTTTTTTTGATTTAGGTGAGAACTCATCGATCTTACCTGTTATCCTATCGTCGAATCTTGCACCAATATTTATTAACAAATCACAGTCATGCATTGCATTATTTGCCTCGTAGGTTCCATGCATTCCTAACATTCCAATAAATTGATTATCGTCTCCTGGAAAAGCACCAAGACCTTGTAAGGTTGAAGTGATTGGAAAACCGATTAGCCTAACAAACTCTCGTAATGAGTTACTTGCCTTTGGTCCAGAGTTTATAACCCCACCTCCACTATAAATTACTGGTTTCTTAGAATTTGAAATCAAATTAATAAGTTCGTCTATTTCATTTTGAGAAAACTTATTATGTAATTTTTCATTTGATTTTTTTTCCTTTTTTGGTTTTGAGTAATTTGTTTTTGCAAATTGAATATCTTTTGGAATGTCAATCAACACTGGTCCAGGTCTTCCAGTTGTTGCAACATGGAATGCTTCATGTAAAATTTTAGGAAGATCTTTGATATCTTTTACTAACCAATTATGTTTGGTACATGGTCTAGTAATTCCAGTAGTATCACATTCTTGAAAAGCATCTGTGCCAATTAAATGAGTTGGTACCTGTCCAGAAATACATACCAATGGAATAGAATCCATGTAAGCATCTGTCAAAGCTGTGACAACATTTGTAGCTCCAGGTCCTGAAGTAACTAGCACAACTCCCGGCTTGCCAGACGATCTAGCATAACCCTCTGCTGCATGCCCAGCTCCTTGCTCGTGCCTTACTAAAATATGTTTTATTGAAGAGTGGTTTTTTAATTCGTCATAAATAGGTAATACTGCTCCACCAGGATAACCAAAGATAAAATCAACTTTTTGATCCTCTAAACATTTGAATACAATTTCTGCTCCTGTGAATAATTTTGACATTTCGCAATCTAGCTGAAGTTGTGCTAATTGGTCAAGTTTTAGTGAGCAATATTTAAAATTTTTTTATGAAGCTTTCTAATTTTTTTGGCTCAATTTTTTTCCAATCTTTCATATTTCCTCTGGCCCATGTCACTTGCCTTTTCGCATATTGTCTAGTCTTTATTGATATTTTCTCAATAACCTGCTCTTTTGAAAGCTTATTTTGTATTAAATCCTTAATTTCAAAAATTCCTATAGCTTTAGAGACACTTTTATTTTTTGGCACTTTAAGTCGTAAAAATTTTTTGACCTCTTGAATGGAGCCGATTTCAATCATTTTTTTTGTTCTTAAATTAATTCGATCGATTAATTTTAACCTTGGAAAA
>CABXTP010000024.1 GCA_902515175.1 uncultured Pelagibacteraceae bacterium | reverse complement strand
AATTATCAAATAAATCGGATAATGTTGTAGCAGTCATAGGTGATGGAGCTATTAGTGCAGGTATGGCTTATGAGGCCATGAATAATGCTGGTGCTTCAAAAACTAAAATGATCGTAATACTAAATGATAATGACATGTCAATAGCAAGACCAGTTGGTGCTATGGGAACGTATTTGGCAAAAATATTTTCAGGAAAAATTTATTTTAGTTTACGAGAAACAATAAAATTAATTACATCTGCTTTTTCTAAAAGATTTAGTGCAAAAGCTGGAAAAGCTGAGGATTTATTTAGATCTGCAGTTTCGGGTGGAACATTATTTAGTTCGTTAGGATTTTATTATATAGGTCCTATCGATGGCCACGATTTAAATACTCTGATTCCAATTTTAAAAAATGCGAGAGATACAAGACATGATGGTCCAATATTAATCCACATAAAAACTAAAAAAGGGAAAGGTTATTCATTTGCAGAGGAAGCAAAGGATAATTATCATGGAGTCTCAAAATTTAATGTTAAGACAGGAGAACAGGTAAAAAGTACAAGTAAACTTCCATCTTATAATAAAGTATTTGCAAAAACCTTAATTGAGCATGCTAAAAAAGACAGTAAAATTGTAGCCATAACTGCTGCAATGCCTGATGGTACGGGTCTTGACATTTTTCGAAAAGAATTTCCCGAAAAAACTTTTGATGTTGGAATTGCTGAACAACATGCAGTTACATTTGCTGCTGGCCTTGCAACTGAAAATTACAAACCTTATGCAGCAATTTATTCAACATTTTTACAAAGAGCATATGACCAGGTAGTTCATGACGTAGCTATACAAAGTTTACCTGTAAGATTTGCAATTGATAGAGCAGGTTTAGTTGGCGCAGATGGCCCTACTCATGCAGGAAGTTTTGATATAACATATCTTTCAACTCTTCCAAATTTTGTAGTGATGGCCGCAAGTGATGAAGCAGAGTTAGTTAGAATGATTAATACATCAACAGAAATTAATGATAGACCTTGTGCATTCAGGTATCCTAGAGGCACTGGCACAGGGGTAGTTTTACCATCAATAAATGAAAAAATAGAAATAGGAAAATCAAAATTAATTCAAGAGGGTAAAAAGTTAGCGATCCTTAATTTTGGTGCAAGATTAGAAGAAACCTTAATTGCAGCTAGAAATTTAAAAAAAAAGGGAGTGGAAATAACGATAGTTGATGCCAGATTTGCCAAACCACTTGATGAAAATTTGATTTGGCAACTTGCTATTACTCATGAGGCTATTATGACGATTGAAGAAGGATCAATTGGGGGCTTTGGTTCACATGTAGTTAATTTTTTGTCAAAAAAAGGGTTGCTTGACAATAATTTAAAATTTAGATCTATGACACTCCCAGATATCTTTATTGATCAAGATACACCAAGCAACATGTATAAGAATGCAAATCTTGATTCTAGCTCAATTGAGGAAAAAGTTTTGGACGTCTTAAATTCAAATATTATCTTGCAAAAACAAAAATAGCCTTTTTATCCACACTGTGCTTTATTCATTAAATAATGGTCTAATAAAACACATGATAGCATCGCCTCACCAACTGGTACTGCTCTAATACCTACACATGGATCATGTCTACCTTTGACTGAAATAGTTGTATTTTTTCCAAATTTATTAATTGTTTTTCTGCTAGTTAAAATCGAGGATGTTGGTTTTACAGCAAATGATACAATTATTTCTTGACCTGATGAAATACCTCCAAGAATTCCACCAGCATGATTTGATTTAAAATTGGGTTTATTTTTATTTTGCGAGATTTCGTCTGAATTTTCTTCGCCAGATAATTGTGCAGAATTCATTCCAGCACCAATATTCACGCCTTTAACTGCGTTTATACTCATCATCGCTGACGCTATATCAGAGTCTAATTTTGAGTAAATTGGTGCACCAAGTCCAGCTGGTATCCCATCAGCTTTCACTTGTATGATTGCGCCACAAGACGAACCAGATTTTCTAATACTTAATAAATATTTTTCCCATATTTTTATCATCGATTTGTCAGGGCAAAAAAATGGATTTGAATAAATTGTTTTTTCATCCCATTTTTCAATATCACAGCCCAAAATACCAAGCTGAATAACTGCAGCTGAAACTTTAAATTTTTTACCTAGTTTTTTTTCCAACACTTTTTTTGCAATCGCACCAGCCGCAACTCTCGCAGCTGTCTCTCTTGCCGAAGATCTTCCTCCACCTCTATAATCTCTAATCCCATATTTTTTAAAATAAGTAAAATCAGCATGGCCTGGTCTGAATTTATCTTTAATATTTTTATAATCCTT
The DNA here is from genome assembly GCA_902515175.1 of uncultured Pelagibacteraceae bacterium. Taxonomy (GTDB): domain Bacteria; phylum Pseudomonadota; class Alphaproteobacteria; order Pelagibacterales; family Pelagibacteraceae; genus Pelagibacter. Next base: position 5,673 of record CABXTP010000024.1, on the reverse strand, counting down.
TGATCGCATGTCTTCATTATAGATAATTAATGAAATTGGAGTTCCTGTTGTTTTGCCTTCGAATACTCCTGATAGTATTTGAACCTTATCGCCTTCTTTTCTTTGAGTGGTAAACTTTGATTGACCAGGTTTTCTTTTATCTAATTCTTTCTGAATATCTTGCTCTTTTATCTGAATTAAAGGTGGACAACCATCAATTATACAGCCTATTGCAGGACCATGAGATTCTCCCCAAGTTGTGAAGCGAAAAAACTTTCCAAAAGTATTAAATGACATTATCTTTATTATATAGATTATTTTGTTAGAATTATGAATCAAAAAAACTCACTAGGACTTGATAAGTGTTTTTTAGATCTTGATGATCCATTTGAATTATTCGAAAAATGGTTTCTTGAGGCTAAAAAGAAAGAAATTAATGATCCAAATGCTTTAGCACTTGGAACGGCCAGTAAAGACGGTACTCCTGCGGTTAGAATGGTTCTTTTAAAAGGATTTGATAAGGATGGATTTGTTTTTTATACAAATTTAACTAGCCAAAAAGGAAATGAAATACGAGAAAATCCTAAAGCTTCCATGTGTTTTCATTGGAAAAGTTTGTTGAGGCAAATAAGAATTTCTGGAATATTAAAACAGGTAAGCAATGAGACAGCAGATGCATATTATAATACCAGAGCTTATGAAAGCAGAATTGGTGCCTGGGCCTCTAGACAAAGTAGTGTTCTTGATAATAGAAAAAATCTTTTGAAAAGATTAGATGAATTTAGAGAAAAATATAATGATAAGGAGAATGTGCCAAGACCAAATCACTGGTCTGGTTTTACTTTAAAACCCTCTAGTATTGAATTTTGGTTGGATGGAGACAACAGAATTCACGAAAGATTAAAGTACACTTTAGATAAAAAAAATTCTTGGAACAAAAAACTTTTGAGTCCTTAAAAATTTCTCTCTAAACTAAAAGAAGTCAAGTTTTCAAGAATAATTTTTTCTTCAGAATTTTTAAAAACAGACAATGAATTGGAAGACAAGTTAATATAATGTTGTGCTTTTTGATAGCATAATTTAATAACATCATAATTTTTGATTAAAGCCAAAGTATAGCTTAAATCATTTTCATCTCTTACATTTTTAGAAAAAATACCTCTTAGTTTATCTTTCTCTTCTTCTTTTGATTTTTGGAATAATAAAATAATTGGAAGAGTAATTTTTCCCTCATAGAAATCTTGCCCAATTTTTTTTCCAAATAGTTTTAGTTCTGAATTATAATCTAAAGTATCATCTGCAATTTGAAATGTAAGCCCAAGATTTCTTCCGTAAAACTCTAAAGCCTCCTTTTCTTTCATTTTCATGTCAGACAATATTGCTCCCACTCTTGTAGATGCAGCAAACAATTCAGCAGTTTTTGCTGAAATTATTTTCAAATAAGTTTCTTCTAACATATCAACCTCACCCTTATGCTGAAGTTGCAAAACTTCACCTTGTGCAATTTTCGAGGATGTAGATGATAATAATTTTAGTACTTCAATGTTTCCATCCTCAACCATCATTTCAAAACATCTACTAAGTAAATAATCACCTATTAAAACTGATGAGTGGTTACCCCATACAGTATTAAGTGTTTTCTTTCCTCTTCTAATAGTACCGTTATCTATAACATCGTCATGCATGAGAGTTGCAGCATGAATGAGTTCAACACATGCAGCTAAATTAACATCTCTAGTACCTTTAGAATAATTACATAATTTTGCTGATCCTAAAGTTAATAATGCTCTTAGTCTTTTACCACCAGTCTTAAGATGATAATCAGACATTTTTTGAACTAAATCAACATCACTAGTCAGTTTCGATTTTATTTTTTCCTCAACAAGCAATAATTTATCCTCAACTGAGTTTTTTAGTTGAAAATAAGAATTATTAATTTGGTTTTTTAATTGGACAACAGTTCCCATTTATGTGAACAAAGTAGTATATTAAGTTTATTTTTATTACATATCAATTGACGCACCTAAATCTTCAATTATAAGGTGTCTTTATATTCAGTTAAAAATTCTGTAAGGATTAAAAATGTTCTCTTTTTTAAAAAAGAAAAAAATAGTCTCTCATATTAAATTGAGCGGAGTGATAGGTAATGTAGGCAAATTCAAACAGGGAATAGACTTTGCCGGACAAGAGGAAATGATATTAAAAGCTTTTTCGCTAAAAAAAGCGCAATGCGTAGCAATTACAATCAATTCGCCTGGAGGCTCCCCTGTACAATCACACTTAATTTATAATTTAATAAGACATCAGGCAAAGAAAAACAAAAAAAAGGTAATCGTTTTTGCTGAAGATGTTGCGGCATCTGGTGGTTATTTAATTGCTTGTGCAGGTGACGAGATATACTCAAATACTAGTTCTATTATTGGCTCTATAGGAGTTATTTATTCCTCTTTTGGTTTTACAGATCTTATAAAAAAAATTGGAGTTCAAAGAAGAATTTATACTGCTGGAAAAAATAAAAGTACACTAGATCCTTTTGTTGATGAAAAAAAAGAGGATATAGAGAGACTGAAAAGCATTCAACTAGACTTACATAAAGATTTTATTGATGTTGTTGAAAAAAGTAGAGGAACTAAACTTAAAAAAAATGAAGCAGAACTTTTTTCAGGAGAATTCTGGTCAGGTAGTAAAGCTAAAGAACTTGGTTTGATAGATGAAATCGGTGATGCAAACCAAATATTAAGAGAAAAATTTGGCGAAGATGTTGTGATCAAAAAATTTGAAAAATCTAAAAGTTGGTTGAGTAAAAAATTATCTTCTTCCAATAATCATTTAGATCAACTAGCAAATTTATTAGATGAAAGATCTGTCTGGCAGAGATATGGTCTCTAAAAAAATAAAAAAGAAAAAAAAATTTCAATCTTTTCAAGATACGATTTTCAATTTACAAAAATTTTGGAGTAAACATGGTTGTATTATTTTACAACCCTATGATATGGAGGTAGGTGCAGGAACTTTCCATCCTGCAACAACCTTAAGATCATTAGGACCAAAATCTTGGAAGGCTGCGTACGTTCAGCCATCTAGAAGGCCGACTGATGGAAGGTATGGAAATAACCCTAATAGATTGCAACATTATTATCAATTTCAAGTAATTATAAAACCCTCCCCATCTAATATTAAAAAACTTTATTTAAATAGTTTATCTGTGATTGGTATTGATCCAAAAATTCACGATATAAGATTTGTTGAAGACGATTGGGAAAGCCCAACACTAGGTGCTGCTGGGCTAGGTTGGGAAGTTTGGTGTGATGGTATGGAAATTTCTCAATTTACTTATTTTCAACAAATGGCTGGTTTTGAATGCAAACCTGTTTCTGTAGAAATTACTTACGGATTGGAAAGAATATGTATGTATACGCAACAGAAAAAAAATGTTTATGATTTAATATGGAATGATGAAGGTTTTGAATACCGAGAAGTTTTTCATCAAGCGGAGAAAGAATTTTCAGCATACAATTTTGAGTACGCAAATACTGATAATCTGGTTAAAATTTTTGATATGTGTGAAAGCGAAGCCAAATCATTAATTGAAAAAAAATTATCTCTACCAGCGTATGATCAATGTTTAAAAGCTAGTCACGTTTTTAATATTTTAGATGCTCGAGGCGCTATAAGTGTTGTTCAAAGAGCTGAATATATTGGAAGAATAAGGGAAATAACAAAATCTGTTGCATCGATCTGGATTGATACTCAAATATAAAATGTCTGAATTTTTTTTAGAGCTATTTAGTGAAGAAATACCTGCAGGACTTCAAAAGAATCTTAGAGAAAAACTTTTAGAAGATTTCCAAAAATTATTTGAAAAAAATTCACTATCTGGAGATAATATCAAAGATGTGTCTCCACCTATCAAAGCAGTCTCATAAGCTTGCATCGCTCTGTAAAATGCAAAAAATTCAGGGTCTCTTCCAAAGGCATTTGCAAAAATTTTATTTCTTTGACCATCTCCTTCCCCTTTCATAATTTCTGACTCTTTCTGTGCATTAGCTAAAATTACTGTAACTTCTTTATCTGCAGTTGACGTAATAGTTACTGCCATCTCAGCACCTTTCGCTCTAAATTCTTTAGCTTCTCTCTCTCTTTCTGTCTGCATTCTTCTAAAAATTGCATCACTATTCGCTTGAGGTAAGTCTGCTCTTTTTATTCTAACATCCACAATCTCAATTCCAAAATTTTCAGCTTCAGCATTTACACCTTCTTGAATTAATGACATTTGTTTAGTTCTATCTTTTGAAAGTAAAGTTTGTAATTCTTGTTGACCAAGAACATTCCTAATCCTTGAGTTAATAATCGTAGATAATCTTGATCTTGCAACTCTCTCGTTGCCTACAGATATATAAAACTTTAAAGGATCAACAATTTTAAACCTTGCAAATGCATCAACAATCAATCTTTTTTGATCTGAAGCAATTACTTCCTCAGGCGGCGTATCTAAATTTAATATTCTTTTATCCAAGTAGACAACGTTCTGGATGAAAGGAATCTTAACATGATACTTGATTTCACACATTTCGAATGGTGTGCTATGCCAATGTCGCATTAAGTATTTTATTAAACCACTATCTGTTGAAACCTGCTTAGTTCCCTTTCCATATGAAACTCTAGCTGATTGAACAATTGAAGTATCATCACCCATATAGTCTATTACTCTTACAAATCCGTGATCAAGAGCTGGCATAGCTTCATAAAGAATCTTTTCAAGCTCTGGAGCAGTTACTCTTTTTGTTGGATTTTGCTGAGATTGTTGATCTTTAATCTCTTGTGATTGTTCTTTAGTTAATTTCATGATTTTTGTTGAATCTCTTAAGATTGTTTTTATATTAATAGTGTTGGCTTGCCAACTACGACGATAAACGAATTTCGTAATAACCATTGCGGACGTGGGGGCAGTACCCACCACCTCCACCATTACAACTTATGGGGGTGAACCAGAATCGACGAATGTCTAAAGGCTATTCTTTCGTTCGGAATTGTTCCTCCGTAAAGGGCTAATTTATAAATGCTAACGAAAGTTACGCAATTGCTGCATAATTAACTTTGTTAATTAGGTAGTCGGGGTTTGGGGCACCTGGCAACAGAACGCCCCTAAATCTAACTTACAGACGTTTAAGGTTACAATAACGTCTCATGTGACAAACATAAATTGCAGAATTAAAAAAAAATATTATTCCTGTTAAGGGAAGGATAATTATGAAAAAAATACTTTTAACATTAATAATTACATTGTTTATGGGTTCTGCTTTCGCTGGATCTTGTCCAATGATGGCTAAAAACCTTGAGGCGAAAATTAAAGAAGCTCAACAATTACATGATGAGGGATTGAAGGCTCATAACTCTGGAGATCACGCGAAGTCTGAGGAATTACTTAATAAAGCTTTAGAATTATTTAAAAGCTAGTTATAAGATGGGGCATCTGTTAAAGAGCGCCCCACATTACTAATAACTTTAATTTGATCTTTTTTAAAATTATAAACTTAATAAGTTAATTTACTTTTCAATCTTTTTTATTTCATCCATTATTAGTTGGTTAATCATTTCAGCTCCTTTATAGGAAGGATGATCGTCATCACTATAAAATATTTCCGAAAGAGAATGAGTAATGCACCTATCTTTGATTGTAGTATCGCAATATAA
>CABXTP010000023.1 GCA_902515175.1 uncultured Pelagibacteraceae bacterium | reverse complement strand
GCTTAAATAATTCTTGATATTGTTTTGTAAGTGAATTTTTTGGCTCTTGAAGAATTTTGACTAAAGATTTTTCATCAAGATCTTCTAGAGTTGCTATCATCGGTAATCTTCCAATAAATTCTGGAATAAGACCGTACTTTAATAAATCTTCAGGTTCTAAACTTTTCATCCATTCGCCTGTTTTTTTATCTTGAGTATTTTTTACATCTGCTCCAAAACCAATTGCGGTACCCTTGTCTCTTTGAGAGATAATCTTATCAAGTCCTGCAAATGCACCTCCACAAATAAACAAAATATTTGTAGTATCTACCTGTAAAAATTCTTGTTGGGGATGTTTTCTTCCACCTTGAGGAGGAACACTAGCAATAGTTCCTTCCATTATTTTTAATAAAGCTTGTTGTACACCTTCTCCTGATACATCTCTAGTTATTGAGGGGTTTTCAGATTTTCTACTTATCTTGTCAACCTCATCTATATAAACAATTCCTCTTTGAGCCTTTTCAACATTATAATCAGCTGCTTGAAGTAATTTCAAAATAATATTTTCAACATCTTCACCTACATAACCCGCCTCAGTAAGTGTTGTGGCATCTGCCATAGTAAATGGGACATCTAGTATTCGCGCTAGCGTTTGTGCTAATAATGTTTTTCCACAACCTGTTGGTCCAACTAATAATATATTTGATTTTGCCAATTCAACATTTTTACTAGTTTTATTCTCGTAATTTAATCTTTTGTAATGATTATGAACTGCAACTGACAGGACTTTTTTTGCATGTGATTGTCCAATCACATAATCATCTAATATTGTACAAATCTCTTTTGGAGATGGAAGGCCATCTTGATGCTTAACAAATGTATCTTTACTCTCTTCCTTAATAATATCCATACATAACTCAACACATTCATCACATATAAAAACTGTTGGGCCAGCTATAAGCTTTCTGACTTCATGTTGACTCTTTCCACAAAAAGAGCAGTACAAAATATTTTTATTACTTGTATTCATAATTTTTTAAACGAATCAATTAAATTACTTTATTATAAGAGAGTCGTTTTGATCAAGTTTCAAATATCAATTATTCTATATATAGTATCTTAGGATCTTTTTTCTACTACTTCATCAATTAAACCAAATGATTTTGCTGTTTCAGCAGTCATAAAGTTATCTCTTTCTAAAGCAGTTTTGATTTCATCTACGGATTTACCCGTATGTTTTGAGTAAATTTCGTTTAATCTTTTTTTTAGAGAAAGAACTTCATTAGCATGTATTTCTATATCAGTAGCTTGACCTTGGAATCCAGCTGATGGTTGATGAACCATAATTCTTGAATTTGGTAGGGAAAATCTTTTTCCTTTAGATCCAGCTGAAAGTAAAAATGATCCCATGGATGCTGCTTGACCAATGCATAATGTAGAAATTTCAGGTTTTATATATTGCATCGTATCATAAATACCTAAGCCGGCAGTTACTAAACCACCAGGACTATTAATATATAAATATATTTCTTTTTTAGGATCCTCTGCTTCTAAAAAAAGTAGTTGAGCAGTTATCAAGGAAGCTACATTATCATTTATTTGACCAGTTAAAAAAATTATCCTTTCTTTTAAAAGTCTAGAATAAATATCATATGCTCTTTCACCTTTGTTTGATTGTTCTACAACCATTGGAATTAAATTATTCATATGTTCTGAAATTTTATTCATAAAATTTGATTCGAATTAGTTATACAACTTCAGATTACTTTTTACTAACTTTTTTTGCTGAAGACTTGGTTTTAATAGATTTTTTTGAGGTTGTTTTTTTTGGAACATCTTTTGATTTCGAAGTAGCTTTTGATGGAGCTTTTTTATCAGGTAATTCATTTTCTATCTGTCCTTGAGATTCCTTCAATATTTTTTCTGCTTCATCTTTGGAAACCTCTTTCTTTGTAGCTTTAGCTTTTTCTTTGATTGAACTAATTATTTTTTCTTCATAAACTGTTCCTCTCAAACTTGCTACAGCTGAAGGATTTTTTTGATAAAAATCCATTACCATTTTTTCTTGTCCAGGCATCATTCTTATCTGCTTTTGTACCTCAGTTTGTAATTCTTGCTCAGTAACTTTTATTTGATTTTGTTCTCCAAATTCATTCAGAATTAAACCAACTTTTATTCTTTTTTTTGCAATATCTTCAAAGTTTTTTTTACTTTTTTTCGCATCATCCTCTGACATTCCTTGAGAAAGAATTTTTACTTCTTCCTCAATTAAATTTTCAGGTATTTCTGATATTTGAAATTTTTCAATCTCTTTTAAGATTTGATTCTTTGATAGGCGGTCTAATGAATTTTTATACTCATCATTTATTTGCTTTGAAATTAAAGATTTCAGGTCTTTCAAATCCTTGGCACCTAAATTTTTTGCAAAATCATCATTGATCTTTACTTCCTCAGGATTTTTAATGCTGTTAATTTTACATGTGAATTTTGCTTTTTTATTAACTAATTCTTTCTCTGGATAATTTTCAGGTAATGTTGCCTCAACAATTTTTTCATCACCCTTTTTTGTTCCAATTAGTTGTTTATCAAAACCTTTTAAAAATAAGTCTTTACCCAATGTAAGTTGAGTATTTTTTCCTTCATTTCCTTTAAAAGGATTGTCATCAACTGTTGCTGTGTAATCAAAAGTTAATAAATCTCCCTCTTTACTTTGAGTATCTGCTGGAGCATCTTTAAAATTTGGTTGGCTTTTTGCAATATCTTTAATTCTTTTATCAGCTTCAATTTCATCAATCTTAACAGAGTATTCATCAAACTTTATATCTGCGAGTGATTTAATATCCACTTTAGGTAGTTCAGTGACGGACATGATGTATTCTAAATCTTTATCCTCTCCATAAATTTTTAGATCTAATTTTGGTTGCCCTGCTGGTTTAATTTTATTTTCTTCAAGTGCTTTTGTTGAGGTTTCTTTTAAAACTTTATCTAAAACTTCACTAAAAACAGCTTTGCCAAATTGTCTTCTAAGGATCTCTCTTGGTACTTTCCCAGGCCTGAAACCTTTTAAATTTACCGTACCTTTAATTTCCTCATATTTTTGATCTATATATGAGTTCATTGTCTTTTTATCGACAAATACTTTTACGTCTTTATTTAAACCCTTTTTATTTTCTACAGTGACTTTCATATAATTTTTATGGTAGGGCGAAAAGGACTCGAACCTTCACAGATTGCTCTATCGGTTCCTAAGACCGACGCGTCTACCAATTCCGCCATCGCCCCACAAATTTAAAGGGGTTTATATATGATTGAAGCTATTTGTCCAATGACAATTATTGTAAATTTATTTATTTTCTTCAATAATTTAATAGATTTTAAAATGATTATTTCACCTTTAAAATAAATAATGATATTTCTTTTTAAAAAAAATTAAAAAATGAGTAATACTTCTAAAGTAATAATTGTTTATATTATTGGATTAATATTTGGAGCTCTAGTTTTAGACATATGGAGTGCAGAAACTAGTATTTTAAAAGCACTTCTAGGTCTTGGCTGGACAACATTGCTTCTAATAGGATTATTTTTTGCTGAAAAAAATGAAGATAATTAAATTATCTAAAATTTTAATCTTAATTTTTATAATTTTATATCCGACTCAAACTCTTCAATCTGAAATTATAGTTATGAGTTCATGCGATGACAAACAAGATGAATTCTTGAAAAATGAATACATATTAAATCTTGATGAATTGATCATGACTAGAAATTATGTGTACAAAGAAAAAACTTATAAGAAATATAGAATTACTGATTTAAGTGTAAAGAAATCTAATACATATGTAAGAAATATTTATGAAGAAAACGGTAAAATACTTACTTATAAACATGGTTATCCTCAATTTTATACGCAAATATTATTCGAAATCGGAAAACCTGAAATTTTTATAAAGACTGTATTAAATGATGAGGAAGGAATTTCAAAAATTTCAAATTGTAAAAATATTGAGAAATTTAAAAAAGAGAGCTAGGCTTTTTTCTTATTCTTGAAATTATTTTTTCTTTTATGTGAAAATCTACTATTCGTTATATTGCTTCTATGCCTAGCATAAGCTTGTTTTTGTGCTTGCTTCATTGCTCTTTTTGATGACATTTTATATTAATAATTTATTTCTACTCTTCCTATAATATTAAAATTTTTATCAGAAACAACTATTTCACCTGAAGATGGTCCGTAATTTAAAATTTCAGATATCAATACATAATGTGTTACTAAAATTAAATTTTTATTGCTATTAAAACTTTGAATATATTCTTTAAGCATTTTAATTTGTTTATCCTTATTTTTTACGTATTTGGAACTGTAGAAAGAATTTAAGAAACTATTAGTAGAAAAATTTTTAAAAGCGATTTTTGCAGTATCTTTGCATCTACACCATTCACTAGAAAGAACTTTATCTATTTTAATTTTGTTTTTTTTAAAAAATTCCCCAATATGTTTAGCTTGTTTTCTTCCCTCCTCACTTAAATTTCTTTGTGTAGAACAATCGTTTAAATTGAAATTTTTTGGATCTCCACTTCCAGGTGCATAAGCATGTCTAATAAATATTAATTTTTTACCATCTTGAAGTTGATTTAACAAATTTTCATTTAAATCTGCTTTAATAGATGTGGTTAAAGATATAAATATAAATAATAATATTTTTAAAAATTTCATATTATGGATATTAGATTAGACAATTTAAACAAAACAATAATTAATTGTAAAAAATGCCCAAGATTAGTTAAATTTGTAAATAAAGTAAGCACAACTAAAAGAAAGCAAAACATAAATGAGATTTATTGGGGAAAACCTGTTCCTGGTTTTGGAAACTTAAACTCCAAGTTAGCTATAATTGGCCTTGCTCCTGCTGCTCATGGTGGCACTAGAACTGGTAGAGCTTTTACAGGTGACAAATCAGGAGATTTTCTATTTAAGTGCCTATATGAAGTTGGAATTGCGAATTCTCCTTTTTCAAAGAATATAAATGATAATTTAAAACTAAAATCTACTTATATTACTAACATTTTAAAGTGTGTACCGCCTGAAGACAAACCTTTAAGTAATGAAATTTCAAATTGTTCTAAATTTTTTGATGAAGAAATTTTATCTTTAAAAAAACTAAAAGTAATTGTTACGTTAGGAAAAGTTGCTTTTGATAATTGTATAAAATTGTATAAATATAAATTTGGTATTGACCAGAAGTTTGTTTTTAAACATGGTAAAACACAAATTCTTCCAAACGGTTTAGTTATATTATCTAGTTATCATCCAAGTCCTAGAAATGTTAATACAAAATTAATTTCTAACAAAATGATGATTAACTTATTTAAGAAGGCTAAAAAACTAGCTAAGTTTTAATAGTATCACAAAAATAAGGTTTAAATTTAGAGTAAATTTCATCAGGTATTTTTACAGGCTTGCCATTCGTATCCACAAACACTAAATGTACTTTTGCTTCAGCAATTATATCATCATCTCTTGTAATTATTTGATTCATAAAAAAAGATGTTTTTGTAATAGATTTTACAAATGATCTCACAGTTAAATCATTCTCTAAGTGTGCGGGTTTTTTATACTCAATATTACAAGCTTTTACTATGATTAAAGAATTAAAATCATCTTTGACTTTTTGATTACTATATCCTAGTGAAAATAAAGCTTCTGTCCTTGCTCTTTCTAAAAACTTTAAGTAATTAGCATAATATACGACACCACCTGAGTCTGTATCTTCATAGTATACTTTTAATTTATGGAAAAAATTATCATGCATAACATTATTATATCAAATTATTAATTATTTTATACAAACTAAGGTATAAACACTTTAATGAATATTTTTGTTATTTGGTTAGTGATGATAATCGCTTGGAATTTTGGCTATCCAGAAGCAAGTCCATTTGAGGATGTAATAGTTGCAATAATATTATCTTTATTTAACATTGGTTTAAAAAAATTTCTAAAGTTTTAATTATTGGGCTGAAAAGTAAATATTCTGGAAATATGCGATAGATTTCATTTTTGAATTGTCTGTATCAGACATAATTGCTAGTCCATCGAGCTCATTAACATCTAAGTCGTGAAACTTTTTAAAATCTTCCTTAACATTCGCTTTTACAGTTATCCATTTATTTAAATCATTTTTTGTTGTTGCTAATACTTTGTCAATTGACTTTTTAGTGTATGGACTCGGCCAACTTAAACCAACATTATTATTAGATGAAAAAACATAATTTATAGCCCTATTTGAAAGTGGTGTTGCACCTGTCTTCTTGATAACAAAAACTCTAGCAGCATAATCATGACCTTTTTTAGTATTTTCTTTTATACCAGATAAATCTTTCTCAATTTTCCAAGTAATATTAATAAATGGTGTCTTGTTTAAATCGATTTTAATCTCTTTACCTAGACCAGATGCAGCATTATCTGCAATTGATCTGAGAAAATTCCCATTTTCGTTAGATCCAACTGAGTAAAGTGTTTTATTATCAGCGCCCCTAACTTTTCTCACCTGAAGGTCTGCTAATTCAATTTCGGTAAAATCAAATACTTTCGTTTCACTTGCATATGATCCACTAATAACTATTAGCAAAAAGATAAAAGTTTTTAATAAAAGTTTCATAAATAAATTTTAAAAAAACTTGTAAATACATTATTTTGACAAAATTTAAACATCCAAAATTCAACTTTTAGTCCTATATCAATAATATGAGAACAATTTCAATTTTTATACTACTTATTTATTGGTCAATTATGATTTTCGCACCTGTTATGTCTGAAGACGTAAAATTAAGCCGTGCTAAACAAAATAAATCACAAATTTTGAAGGTTTCTAAGGCAGTAAGATAATTTTTGGAGCAACACAAGTTCCATCATGAATTTGTTTAAATGCTTCACCTCCACTTTTTAAATCTCTAAATTCAATCCAATCCAAGGAGCCGATTTCTTTTTTTGCTAAAATATCTAATGTTTGCTCAAAATCTTTATTTGTGTAACAATAAGTGCCTATAACCGTAACCTCTTGTAAGGTCATTTTTCTGAAATTGAACGGACCAGCGGGCTGAGTTAATCCAATATGAATAATTGACCCTCCTGGTTTAACCACATCAATTGCTTGTTGTCTTGAAACTTCTAATCCAACTGTATCAAAAATAATATCAAAACTATTACTCTTTATTTCTTTATCAGTTGGTGAGACAAATTTAGCGTCTAAATACTTGGAACATTCAGCTAATCTAAGCTTATTAGGGTCTGAAAGAACAATATTCTTAGTTTTCTTAATTTTAGACAAAATTAAACCACACAATAATCCAATAGCCCCACCTCCCTGTACTAAAACTTTACACTCGGATAACGGTTTTTTTAATGATTTTTCACCAATTAACACTGCGTGGAGTGAAACTGCGGTTGGCTCGGCTACAGGAGCTTCATTTTTATCCAAACCATTTGGAATTTCGTAAATATTTTGATCAGGTGTTGAAACAAATTCAGCGAATACTCCTTGACGTTCAATAGGCTTATTCATACCCAAAATTATTCTGGAGGGACATAGGTGTTCTCTACCAGTTTTGCAATATTCACATTTTCCACATGTTATTAAGGGATTTAAAACAACATCTTTATCTTTAAATTTTCCGTTTTGAATTTTACCACTAACCTCATGCCCTAGTATAAGTGGTGGGATTCTCCTCTCATCATGTCCATGATAGGCATGCATATCAGACCCACAAATTCCTGAAGCATGTATTTTTAAAATACTTTCACCTGATACTTTCGATGGGTTAGGTTCATCTCTGTATACTAATTCTTGTGTTCCGGTGTATACTAATGCTTTCATATTATTTTTTTGCCAATAAATAATAAGTTATCCACGATATAAAAGCACCAGTTATCCAAGCGTAAGACTGTAAAAACATTAAATTTTCATTCCAAATTGTAGAAGCTGAGAAAATAAAACCTAGAATTACAGAATAAATCGCTTTTATATGCCACCCTCCAGAGTAATAATATACGCTATTTATATCGACTGAATATAAATCTTTAT
>CABXTP010000022.1 GCA_902515175.1 uncultured Pelagibacteraceae bacterium | reverse complement strand
TAATTGCTGCTGGAGCAGGGGTAATATTTTTTTGCGCATAGATTTGAAGGACAAAAGCAAAACCTCCAGATAAAATTCCAGCGTATAAAATTGAATCTATTTCTTTAAGAATGTTCTCAAATATAAATTCTTCATAAACTATTCCGGTTAAAAAAGAGAAAAAAGCGACTAATAAAGTTTGAATTGCACCCAGAATTAATGGTAAATCATATTTTGTCACTATAATTCCAGTAAAAATTATATGAGTACTCCAAAATAAAGCACCAAGAATTACAAGGCTGTCTCCAAGTCTTACTGTTGCATCATAAAAATTAGTTAATAAATAGCCACCTATCAAACATAAAACTACTGATGGCCAAACACTCCAGTGTATTGATTTTTTTTTGAATAAAAAAATTATTATTGGAACCATAGGCACATAAAAGATTGTAAAAAAAGCAGCATTAGCTACATCGGTGTAAAGAAGAGCTACTTGTTGAAGTGCTGATCCTAAAAATAGAGATAATCCGATTAAAAAAGAAAGAATTGCAAAAGATTTAAAGTCAGTTTTAAATTCAGACTTTAATTTTTTAGATTCAAAAATTAATGCTAATGGCAAAATTGCAACAAAGCCAACAAAGAACCTAACAGCATTAAAGGTAAATGGCCCAATATCATCCATTCCAGTGTCTTGAGCAATAAATGTGGTACCCCAAATGAAAGTACATAACAAAGCACTTATCAATGAAATAGTTTTTGACATAATAAAATTAAACAGCCAATTTATAGGCAAAGTTTTTGCCTAAATTTTCTTTCAAGTCATTATTAAAACGGGCTGCCTCTGCACCGTCTATAATTCTGTGATCATATGACAATGAAAGAGGCAACATTGTTCTGGTTATAAATTTTCCATCAATCAAAATTTGTTTTTTTTCAGATTTACCTATTCCTAAAATTGCTACTTCAGGATAATTTATTATAGGAGTAAAAAATGATCCACCAATTCCACCTAGGCTGGTTATTGTCATTGAGCCACCGAATAATTCCTTTTTTTCAATTTTAAGATTTTTACATTTTTCACTTAATTTTTTTAATTCAATACTTATTAAAGATATATTCTTATTATCTGCATTTCTCAATTTTGGAACCATCAAGCCATGGGGGGTATCCACAGCAATTCCAATATGATAATATTTTTTAAGGGTCATTTTTCCATCATCTATTTGATCGATTGAAGAATTAAAATTTGGAAATTTTTTTAACGATGCAGTTAGTGCTTTAACAATAAAAGCTAAAGGAGTAATTTTTTTTTTTTCACCCGTGTATATATCTGATAAAGAATTTCTAAATTCTTCAAGTTCTGTAATATCTGCTTCATCATGATTAGTTACATGTGGAATATTTGTCCAAGAATTAATTAAATACTTCGATGATAATCGTTTTATTCTTGGTATATCTTTAACTTCGACATTTCCAAATTCTGAGTGAGAAAATTCTTGTTTAATTTGCTCAGGATTTTGACTTTGATTTTTTACAATTTTGTCAGATTTTGATGATACAAATAATTTAATATCTCTCTCCGTCACTCTACCTTTTCTCTCACTGCCTTTTACCTGGAAAATATCTACTCCAAGTTCTCTTGCAAATTTTCTTACCTTTGGTGATGCAGATGATTTTAATGTAAAATTCTCAGTTGTTAAATTTTGATTATTTGTAATCTCGTTTAAAGTAAAATTTTTTTCTTTTTTACTATCTATAGAAATTTTTTGTTTAGCAAATTCAGTTTCATTTTTTTCAGCTAAATTATTAATAGTTTCAATTTCTAGGATTTTATCACCTTCAGAAACTTTGTCTCCAACTTTTACATTCACTAAACTTATATTACCATTTTCTGTTGAGGGAATTTCGACACTAGATTTATCACTTTCAATAGTGATTAAAGGATCATTTATTTTTATATCTTGACCCTTTTTAACTAGAACTTCAACAACTTCAACATCACTAAATTCACCAATATTTGGAACTTTAATATCTTTCTTTAACATCTATAATTTTGTTGGCATTGGTTTATTTACATCAATTTTGTATTTTCTGATTGCCTCGTTAACATGCTTGGATGTAATAAGTTGCTCTTTGGCTAATATACTAAGTCCATAAGTTACAATGTGTTCTTTATCAACTTCAAAAAATTTTCTTAATTTTTTCCGAGTATCACTTCTCCCAAATCCATCAGTCCCTAGAGAGTAGAAGCTTTTGTTTACATATGGTCTGATTTGATCAGAGTTCATTCTCATATAATCTGAGGCTGCTAATATAGGACCTTCGGTTTTACCTAAACATTTTTCAACATATGATTGTTTTTGATCTTTGTCGGGGTTTAAGAGGTTGTATCTTTCTACCTCTAAACCGTCTCTTCTTAACTCGTTAAAACTTGTTACACTCCAAACTTCACTATCTATTTGATACTCATTTTGTAATATTTCTGCTGCAAAAATCATTTCTCTCAAAATAGTTCCAGATCCTAAAAATTGAATCTTGGTTTTTTTATACTTGTTAAAATCTTTTATTCTATACATTCCTTTCAAAATACCATCCTCGCAAGATTTATCTTTAGGCATCTCCGGATGGGGATAATTTTCATTCATTGTTGTTATGTAATAAAAAATATTCTCTTTTTTTTCATGCATTCTTTTTAATCCCTCTCTAAAAATAGTCGCTAACTCATAGTGAAAAGTTGGATCGTAAGAAATACAATTAGGTATAGTTGATGCCATTAGGTGACTGTGGCCGTCTTGATGTTGCAAACCTTCTCCAGCAAGTGTAGTTCTTCCAGCTGTAGCTCCAATCAAAAATCCTCTTGATTGACTATCTGCTCCTGCCCAGGCAAAATCTCCTATCCTTTGAAAACCAAACATGGAGTAAAATAAATAAATTGGTATCATTTCTATATCATGATTAGTGTATGAGGTGCCCGCTGCAATCCATGACGACATTGCTCCTGCCTCAGTAATACCTTCCTCCAGCACTTGACCACTTTTTTCTTCTCTATAAGAACTTAGTTGAGCAGAGTCTTCTGGTTCATATTTTTGCCCTTCATGAGCATAAATTCCCACTTTTTGAAAAAAACCCTCCATTCCAAAAGTTCTTGCTTCATCAGGAATTATTGGAACTAATCTTGAGGCCACGTTCTTATCTCTTAAAAGATTGGTCAACATTCTTACTAAGGCCATTGTTGTGGACATCTCTTTTTTTCCAGTAGATAATTTCATATTATCAAAAATATTTTTAGGTGGTGCCTTTATGGGTTTTGCATAAGTTGTTCTTTCTGGAATATATCCACCTAGCTGAAGTCTTTTATCCTTGATATATTTTATCTCCTGTGAATTTTGGTCAGGTTTGTAATATTCAACATTCCTTACTTGTTCGTTTGTCAGAGGAACATCGAATCTATCCCTGTAATACATCAAATCATCAATATCTAGTTTTTTAGTTTGATGAGTAGTGTTAACACTTTCACCACTTTTCCCCATTCCATAGCCCTTGATAGTTTTTGCGATTACAACTGTTGGGCTTCCTATATTTTTTGAAGCTTTATGGTATGCTGCAAAAACTTTATGAGGGTCATGCCCACCTCTATTTAATCTCCAGATGTCTTTATCTGAAAGACTAGAAACTAATTCTTTAGTTTCTGGATATTTACCAAAAAATTTCTCTCTCACATAAGCACCATCTCTTGCTTTCATTGCTTGATATTCACCATCAACAGTCTCATTCATAGTTTTAACTAAGTGTCCTGTCTTGTCATTCATTAATAAAGAATCCCAGTAAGATCCCCATATTACTTTAATAACATTCCAACCAGCTCCTCTAAAGATTCCCTCTAATTCTTGTATAATTTTTCCGTTACCTCTAACTGGGCCATCTAATCTTTGGAGATTACAATTAACCACAAAAATTAAGTTATCTAGTTTTTCTCTAGCTGCTAGACCAATTGCTCCTAATGACTCTGGCTCATCCATTTCTCCATCCCCTAAGAATGCCCAAACTTTTCTTCCCTCATCTTTAATCAAGCCTCTGTTGATTAAATACTTCATGTATCTTGCTTGATAAATCGCAAGCATTGGTCCTAGACCCATTGAAACAGTGGGAAACTGCCAAAAATTTGGCATTAGCCATGGATGAGGATAAGATGATAAACCACCAGGATTTACCTCTTGCCTAAAGCTATCCAATTGTTTTTCATTTAATCTTCCCTCAAGAAAAGCTCTCGCATACATTCCAGGAGCACTATGACCTTGAAAATAAATCAAATCTCCTCCAAATTTATTATTTTTCGCTCTCCAGAAATGATTCATTCCAACATCATAGAGAGTTGCTGCAGATGCAAAAGTTCCAATGTGACCGCCTAGTTCAGGAAATTTTTTATTTGCTCGCACTACCATTGCTGCTGCATTCCATCTTATTAAAGATCTAATTCGTCTCTCTATATTTTGATCACCATTAGACTTTTTTTCCTCACTAACAGGTATTGTATTAATGTATGGAGTATTTTGAGTATATGGAATATTGGCACCTTCCATATAAGCTTTATTTATTACTTCTTTTATTAAATAATGTGCTCTTTGATTTCCATCCCTTTCAATAACAGCTGAAATTGAATCTAGCCATTCTTTCGTCTCCAATGGATCAATATCACCTTCATTTATTATTTGAATTATTTCAGATTTTTCATTTTCAATTTTTTTTATAATATTTTGTTCCTGAGATTTTTTTAAGGCTTTTTCAGCTTGATCAATTAAATTTTCAGTATCTTTTGGAATAATCTCTGATGGCGAAAGAGAGTCTTTAGAAGTAGAAATATCAAGTATCAAATCTCCCTTGGAAACTTTGTCTTGAACTCTAACATGTACAATTTCTACTCTGCCAGAAAACATTGAGGGTATTTCGACGCTTGACTTATCACTTTCAATAGTAATTACAGGATCATTTTTTTTAATTTCTTGTCCTACTTTAACTAAAATTTCTATGACTTCTACATTTTCAAAATCGCCGATATCAGGAACATATAATTTTTCAGTCATCTATTTAAGCTATATACACCATTAAGATATACTCAATTACAAATTCTAACACATTCTGATCAATTTTTGGACATTCTTAAAGTACAAATTAAACAAATGATTAAAAAGTTATTTATTACCCTTTTGCAACCAAAAATAAGTAATAATATAGACACTAGAGCCTGGATACAAAAAATCCTACTGGAAGAGAAATATAAAAAAACAAATTCTTAATTTCTCTCAACACATAGTGCAATACCCATTCCTCCACCTATGCAAAGTGTGGCACAACCTTTTTTTTTATTTTGTCTTTTCATCTCATGCAAAAGGGTGACCAGAATTCTTGCACCTGAAGCTCCAATAGGATGACCTAAGGCTATAGCGCCACCATTGATATTGACTATATTAGGATCAATATTTAGTTCTTTAATGACGGCAATAGTTTGAGCAGCAAATGCTTCGTTAATTTCAAATAAGTCAATATCCTCCAATTTCCAATTAGCTTTTTTGACCGCATTTTTTACAGCTTCTATAGGTCCTAAACCCATAAGAGAAGGTTCCACACCTACTGATGCCCAGGAAACTATTCTTGCCAAAGGTTCTAAAGATTTATTTTCAGCTTCTTCAAGTGTTGTTAATAATAAAGCGGCAGCACCATCATTTATTCCTGATGAATTACCAGGCGTCACAGTCCCGTCTTTTTTAAAAACAGTTTTTAATTTTTTTAAGTCACTTAATTCTAGGTTTTTTCTGGGATGTTCATCTTTCAGAAAATAACCATCTTTGATTTTTACACTAGTTAATTCTTCATTAAATTTTTTTTTAAAAATAGCATTTTGAGTTTTTGTTTGAGATTTCATTGCAAAATTATCCTGTTCTTCTCTTGAAATGTTTAATTTATTTGCAACATTTTCTGCAGTTACACCCATGTGATATTTGTTAAACGCATCAATTAAGCCATCATTAGTAAGTGTATTGATAAGTTCATTCTCTTTAACAATCTCATTTTCTCTATAATAAATTGAGTGTGGTGCCATCGACATATTCTCTTGACCACCTGAAATAACTTTTTTAACCTCGTTTAATTTAATTGACTGATATCCTGATATTACAGCTCTTAAACCAGATCCACAAACTTGATTAATAATATGAGAAGGTATTGATACTGGTAGACCTGCAATCACTGATGCTTGTCTTGCGGGGTTCTGTCCAGCACCTGCTGTTAAGACTTGACCCATTATTACCTCATCAATTTCATCATGATAAGTACCAGTCCTATTTAAAACTTCCTTAATAACCATCGCACCAAGTTGATGAGCCTTAACATTTTTTAATGATCCATTATATGAACCTATAGGCGTTCTTACAGCAGCAACTATTACTACTTCTTTTAATTTATTATTCATAAAATTAAATTTATCTTCTACTTAAAATACACTAAAAATTACTTATACTGTAATAAATAAAATTATAAATGCGCCTGTAGCTCAATTGGATAGAGCGCTTGGCTACGGACCAGGAGGTTCTGGGTTCGACTCCTAGCAGGCGCACCAATACAAAGGATATAATGATAGATTGGTTTTTAAAATGTTCTTTACAAAAGTCAGTGGTATACTTCTTTATTATAATTTTTATAGTTTTATTGATCTTAACTTTTATATTATAAAAAATATTATGAATGAGTTCGAACAGATAAGTTTAAAATCAGGTTTCATGAAGCATAATGGAGGTGTTTTATTTAGAGGTATTTCAAATTTCCAATATGAATTTAAAGCAGTGATTAATGAGAATCATCTTAACGCTGCGGGAATTACTCATGGAGGTTATTTAGCTGCATTAATCGATGCGGGATGTGGTACGTCTGCTCATAGAGCTGCCGAAAATTCACCTTGTGTTACTATTTCATTAGATCTAAAATTTATTAGCACTTCGAAAGTCGGAGATGTAATCTTAGGAAAAACAAAAATTTTAACAAAGACAAAATCATTAATCTTTTTATTTTGTGAGTTAAGCTGTAACGATAAGATAATAGCATCAGCATCTGGAATTTGGAAAATCTTAAAAATTAAACCATCAAAATTAGGACCAGGCGGTTAGTTTTTTTATTCCAATATTTGTGGTAAGAAATTATTTGGATTTATCAAAATGAGAACTTTTTACCTAAAGATTCGGTCATGTTATAGTCTATCTTTGTTCTTTAATGGCAACAACATCTGGTAGGTAATTTTTGGGATATACTAAAGATTGAAATGATTAAAAATAAAATAAGAGCTGTTCTGGGTCCAACAAACACTGGAAAAACTCATTTAGCAATAGAGACAATGTTATCTTTTGACAGTGGAATGATTGGTTTCCCTTTGAGGCTATTAGCAAGAGAAGTTTACGACAAAGTAATTAAAAAAATTAATATTGAAAATGTTGCTTTAATTACAGGGGAGGAAAAAATTATTCCAATAAATGCAAAATATTATTTGTGCACTGTAGAATCGATGCCCATAGACAAAGAACTTGATTTTGTAGGGGTTGATGAAATTCAAATGTGTTCCGATCATGAAAGAGGGCATATTTTCACAGATAGATTGCTTAATATGCGAGGTAACAAATTAACAATGTTGATGGGTTCAAATACAATAAAAAATATTATTTCAAAATTAGATGATGATATAGAATTTGTTAATAGAAATAGACTTTCAAAGTTAACTTATGCAGGACATAAAAAAATTTCAAGAATAAATAGAAAAACTGCAATCATTGCGTTTTCTTCAGAGGAGGTTTACGCTATTGCAGAATTGATAAGGAGACAAAAAGGAGGAGCTGCAATAGTGATGGGTTCATTAAGCCCTAGGACTAGGAATGCTCAAGTTGAATTATATCAATCTGGAGATGTAGATTTTTTAGTTGCAACAGATGCTATTGGAATGGGAATAAACATGGATTTGGATTACGTATATTTTTCAAATCTTAAGAAATTTGACGGAAAAAAATTAAGAAGATTAAACCTTTCAGAAATTGGTCAAATAGCAGGTAGAGCTGGAAGATATCTTAATGATGGTAATTTTGGAATAACAGGAGATTGTAAAGAATTGAGTGCTGAAGAAGTTGATTTGCTAGAAAATCATAAATTTGAGGAAATTCGAACTTTATTTTGGAGAAATTCGAACTTAAATTTTAATAATCAATATAGCTTAATAAAATCTTTAGAAGAAAAACCAAAAGAAGACTGGTTAAGAAAAGTCCATGAGTGTGAGGATGAAAAAGCTCTTAAATATTTTATTAGGGATAAAAATTTAAATATCTCAGAATATAACTCAAAAACATTAAAATTACTGTGGGAATGTTGTCAAATCCCAAATTTTGTTAAAAAAACTTATGGGAATCATCTAGAAGTAATTGAAAACGTATTTAATTTCCTAAATAGTAAAAAGGGTAAGATTTCAG
>CABXTP010000021.1 GCA_902515175.1 uncultured Pelagibacteraceae bacterium | reverse complement strand
AAAAATCAAAATTGAACAATTAAGAAAAGAAACATCTTAGATGGTGCCCCCGCACGGATTCGAACCGCGGACCTATTGATTACAAATCAATTGCTCTACCAGCTGAGCTACAAGGGCATTTGTATTAACGAAGTTTTTAATGTTAAAAGTCAATTAAATCAACACTTAAAAGATTTGGTTATTAAAAGGTAATTCTCGTATTTGTAACTTTGTACCTTGTTGTAGACCATTTGTGACTAATCTGTCGGTTTCTTGTCGGTGTGGGAGTTTAATCTAGAAATTTAAAAATTTTTATTATTGATTTCTTATTAGAGGATAAACTTTAGGATTTAGATATTTTAAGTTAGTTAATAATATCAAAACCAAGGTAATAAAACCAATTGAAAGTCCTAAATAAATTAAAATATTAAAGTCAAACATCCACACTAATTCAAAAATATTTTCCATAATAAATTTTGAACCAATCACAGCAAAGAATACTGCAATTAAAATTACAGATTTAAAGACAATGATGAATTCAATTAAAGATGAAAAAATAATTTGTTTTTTTGAAAAACCTAAAATTTTGAAAACCAAATTTTGATATTCTTTTACTTTTCCCTGAACCATAATTGCACTTGAAATTACGATTAAGCCTATAACAATGGTAATCGCTGAAATTAATGTAACCGCAATAAATACCTTATTTAAAACAGCTGTAACTTTTGATAAATAATCTGCAATTTTAATCATTGATAAACTTGGCATGATTTCAAGCATTTCAGTTTCATCAAATTTATTTGAATTAAATTTTGCAGTAGCCAAATACTCATGTGGAATATTTTTTGCAAATTGAGGGTTAAATAACATTGCAAAGTTGATGCTTAAATCTCGATAATCAACTTCTCTTAAATTTACTACTTTACCTTCAATTTCACGTCCATAAACATTTAAAGTGAAGATATCACCTAACAGGACGTTAAAATCCTTAGCAACTTTTGCATCTAAAGATATTTGAAGTTGATCTGGATTTAATAAATCCCACCATTCGCCCTCTAAAATTGAGTTATCTTCAGGCACATTTTCTACCCACGAGGATCTTCGTTCACTTCCAATAACCCAGTAACTGTCATTATCTGGTTTAATATAAGTATTAGGATCAATACCATTAATTTTTACAATACCAGATGAAACCATTGGTACAATTTCAATAGATGCATTTGGATCCATATTTAAAATACCTTGTTCAAATTTTTCTCTTTCTCCTTTTTGAATACCAACAAAGAAATAATCAGGTGCAATATCAGGAATAGATTTAGCAATTTCCCTTTGAAAATTTGTACCAACTAAAGCTAAAGTTAATAACAAAGTAACCCCTAAGCCAAGAGACATAACTGTTATAGGAGTTATACTTTTTGTCTGAGTAATATTTTTAATTGAAACTTTTAAAGAAATTATTGGACTTGATTTGAATTTCTTAAGAAAAAAAATGATTAATTTTGAAAGTAAGAAAAAAACAATTAAACAAACAAAAAAAGCAGCAAAGTAACCCAAGCTATAAGAAGGTTGTTCAGATCCAATGGTGAATAATAAAATTAAGATAGATAATAAAACAAAGCTTAGAACAACTGATCTTTTAGAATAATAAAATTGAAGGTTTTGAAATACGTTTCTAAATAAATTAGAGGCTTTTACTTGATCTATAGAGCTGATTGTTGGAATAGAAAAAATTACAAGAACTAACAAACCAACTAAAAATATTTTTAAAAAATTAAGTAATGAAAACACCGGATAAACATTCAATCCCAATCCATCAGATAGATATTTATCTACTATTGGTACAATTAAAAAACTTGATCCATAAGCAGCAACAGTGATGATGAATAAAAGTATAAATAACTGAAGGTAATATAATGTTTTAATATTGCCTGAATAAAAGCCAACCGCCTTTCTTACAGCAATAGACATGTTGTTTTGATTGATAAAAGAAAGCAGAGTATTTGCGATTCCAATGCCTGCAATTAACATTGCACTGATTGATACAAGAGATAAAAATTGAGAAAAATTATTGATAATTCTCTTTATTCCACTTGCAGAATTTTCAGGATATCTAAGCTTTACTTTTTGATCATCTTTAAAAATTTCTTCAATTCGTTGTTCGATCTCTTCAGGTTTATCTTTTTCCTTAAATTTTACTTTGTATTCATAGTTTAAAAAGCTACCAATTCCATTTAGTTTTAAAATTTCTAAAGTTTGTTTTCCTGCTAAAGCCCAATCTCCAAATGCAACAAATCCACTAACATCTGGTACTGATTTAATAATTCCAATTACTGTAAAGTTTTGATCTTGAACTTTTACCTTTTCATTAATTTTTACATTAAGGGTTTTTGATAAACTTTCATTGATAAGGATAGAGTAAGGTTCATTTTGCATTCTTTCATAAGCACCAATTGGCTCATAAACAACATTTCCATATAAAGGATATTTTTCATCTACAGTTTTAATTCTAGTAAATAATGATTTATTCTTTTTTCTTCCTGTTGTTGAAAGCATAGTACTGAACTCAATCATTTGAGAAACAGTTGCAAATTCTTTTACTTGATTAACTAAATTTAAATTTCCTGGATTACGATTGTAATCAATCTCTAAATCTCCACCCAAAAGTGCTTTAGCATTATCATTTAGTTCTTTTTTAAGACTATCTTCAATTGTGAAAATAGCACTTAATATAAAAAGACTTATAAATAGCGTAACAATGATACTAGATATTTTATAATAATTTCTGCTTAAGTCTTTTAAAGCATATTTTAAAATCAAACTAAATTCTGAAGGGTTATTTAATTTTTCCATCTTTAATTTTTATTTTTCTTTTAGCTTTGTCAGCAAGTTTAGTGTCATGAGTTACCATGATTAAAGAAGAGCCTTCTTCTTTTACATACTTAAATAGAATATTTGTAATCATGATAGAATTTTCAGTATCTAAGTTTCCAGTTGGCTCATCAGCTAAAATTAATTCTGGTTTCATTGCAATTGCTCTAGCGATAGCAACCCTTTGTTGTTCACCACCTGATAATTGACTTGGTAGATTATTAAAACGATGCTTCAAACCAAAACGATCTAATAAAATTTTTGCTTCTTTTTCTGGATTTTTAAAATTATTGAGCTCAAGTGTAAGCGCAACATTTTCAACCGCTGTGTAATTAGGAATTAAATAAAACGACTGAAAAATTATTCCAATATTTTTCTTTCTGATCTCAGATACCTCATCTTCACTAAGGCCTGTAATTTCCTGATCTTGGAAAATTATTTTACCTGAGTTAGGTTTCTCCAACCCGCCAATTAACATGATTAAACTTGTTTTCCCTGAGCCACTTTCCCCAACAACAGAAACAGTCTCTTTTTTCTTAATATTTAAATCAATATTCTTTAAAACATTGATATTATCTTTACCAGTTTGGTATTTGAGATTTATTTTTTTTAATTTAAGAAGAGTACTCATGAATAAAACTATATTTATAAAAATTTTGATAATCTTTCTAGTGCACATAAACGCAAGTGCAATAGAAAAGGTAGTTTTATTCGGCGATAGTTTGATGGCTGGATATGGATTACCTAAAGAACATCATTTATCAATAGTTTTAGAAAATAATCTTAAGGAAGCTGGTTTAAATATTAAAGTTATTAATGGAAGTGTTTCTGGAAGCACGACATCAGGTGGATTGAATAGAGTTGATTGGAGCTTATCAGAACCAGGAATAGATTTAATCATTTTAGGATTAGGAGCTAATGATATGCTCAGGGGAATTCAGCCAGACGAAACAAAAAAAAATTTAGAACAAATAATAAATATTGCTAACAATAAAAAAATTAAAATTATTTTAGCTGGGATGGTTGTACCAAACACTCATGGAAAAAAATATAAAAAAGAGTTTGATGATATTTATCCGAAATTATCAAAAAAATATAATTTAACCTTAATCCCATTTCTTCTTGAAGGAGTAGCACTTAATCCAAGCTTAAATCAAAAAGATGGAATTCATCCAAATAAAGAAGGGACCATCAAAGTTAGTGAAACTATTAAAAAAAGTATTATTAATATTTTAAATTAAATGAATAAATTTTTAATCTGTCGGTTTCTAGTCGGTGTTTATAAGAATAAAATTATTGAATCTTTTTTGCTTAAATTATGCTAGTGTTTACTTGATGTTAAATGCAGTGTCTGAAACTAAATTGAAGTCTGTTGATTACAAATCAATTGCTCTACCAGCTGAGCTACAAGGGCATGCTCAATAATTATTAACTATTTGTTAATTAATCAACTGTTTTTTTTAAATAACTTAAATGGTGAAAGACTATAGCAGCACTATTTGATATATTTAAACTTTCAATCTTTTTATTGATATCTATTTTTACTAAAAAGTCTGCATATTTAGATGTATGTTGATGCATACCTGAGCCTTCTGATCCAAATAATAAAATGCAATTTCCCTTCCATTCAATGTCAGTAAAATTTTTTTCTCCCTTACCATCAAAACCATAAACCCAAAAATTTTTATCTTTTAAATTTTTTAAAGTTGAATTGATATTAGATACTTCAAATATATTAGTATATTCAATTGCCCCACTCGCCGCTTTAAACATTAGCTTACTTTCATTAGGAAAACTTCTTTCTTTAATTATAATACCATCAACTCCAAAAGCTGCTGCACTTCTAATTAAAGAACCTATATTTCTAGGATCTGTAACACCATCTAAGCATACAAGTGTTAAGTTTTCTCTATTTTTAATAAAATTTTTTAGAATTGGTCTTTCTAAATGTTCAATTTCAGCCACATAACCTTGATGTAGTAAATTTTCTTTTGTGCTATACTTATCTAATTCTTTTTTTGTCTTAAAATAGACCTTTACATCATTTAAAAGATTTTTTTTTGGATTTTTTCTGTGTATATTTTTTTTACTTTCTTCAGTTAAAAAAACTCTTAAAACCTTCCTATTGGGGTTTTTAAGTGCTTCAATTACAGCGTGCTGTCCAACAATAAAAAATGACGATTTGTTCATAATTAATCACGTTTTACACGTTTTTTTGTATATTTTATTAATAAATCTCATATTGCAATTATACAAATAAAATATATAAAACGCGTGTTGTTTGAAGCTTTATTGAACAAGGGGACACTTCCCCACTAAAGGAGGGGTTCCAGAGCGGTCAAATGGGGCGGGCTGTAAACCCGTTGACTTCGGTCTTCGAAAGTTCGAATCTTTCCCCCTCCACCATTCAATAAAAACTTTAAATAATACTGGAGTGTTACTCTTGGGGTTGTGCGGGTGTAGTTCAATGGTAGAACGCTAGCCTTCCAAGCTGGATGTAAGGGTTCGATTCCCTTTACCCGCTCCAAGATAAAATTATTAAATAAAAGAATGTGAGGAATTAAAGTAATGTCAAAAGAAAAATTTGTAAGAAATAAACCGCATTGCAACATTGGTACAATCGGTCATGTCGACCACGGTAAAACAACTTTAACTGCAGCTATAACTAAAGTTTTATCAGAAACAGGTGGAGCACAAGCAGTAGCTTATGATCAAATTGATAAAGCTCCTGAAGAAAAAGAGAGAGGTATAACTATCTCAACAGCTCATGTGGAATATGAAACTGAAAAAAGACATTACGCACATGTAGATTGCCCTGGTCACGCTGACTATGTTAAAAACATGATAACAGGTGCCGCGCAAATGGATGGTGCTATCTTAGTTGTTAATGCTGCCGATGGTCCTATGCCACAAACTCGAGAACATATTCTTTTAGCTAGACAAGTTGGTGTTCCGGCTATCTGTGTCTATTTAAATAAAGTAGATCAAGTAGATGATAAAGAAATGATAGAGTTAGTTGAAGAGGAAATTAAAGAATTATTAACTTCTTATAAATTTCCAGGCGACAAAACTCCAATTGCTAAAGGCTCAGCTCTTGCAGCTGTTGAGGGTAGAGATGATGAGATTGGAAAAAATTCTATTTTAGAATTGATGAAAAATGTTGATGCTTTCATCCCACAACCTGATAGACCAAAAGATAAACCATTTTTGATGCCTGTTGAAGATGTTTTTTCAATTTCAGGAAGAGGGACAGTAGCAACTGGTAGAGTTGAGTCTGGTGTACTTAAAACTGGTGATGAGTTAGAGATAGTAGGTATTAGAGATACCAAAAAATCAGTTTGTACAGGAGTTGAAATGTTTAGAAAACTTTTAGATTCAGGAGAAGCAGGTGATAATGTTGGTGTTCTTTTAAGAGGGGTTGAAAGAACAGATATAGAAAGAGGTCAAGTTCTATGTAAACCAGGTTCTGTTACACCTCATACTAAATTTGAAGCTCAAGCCTATGTTCTTAAAAAAGAGGAAGGTGGAAGACATACTCCTTTTTTCACAAAATATAGACCTCAATTTTATTTTAGAACGACTGATGTTACTGGTGAGGTTGAACTTCCATCTGGAACAGAAATGGTAATGCCAGGTGATGATGCTAAGTTTACTGTAAAATTGATTACTCCAATTGCTATGTCAGAAAAACTAAATTTTGCAATTAGAGAAGGTGGTAGAACAGTAGGAGCTGGAGTAGTAACAAAGATTATAGAGTAAGCTCTATGATAGGAGTGTAGCTCAATTGGTAGAGCGCCGGTCTCCAAAACCGGAGGCTGAGGGTTCGAGTCCCTCCGCTCCTGCCAATAAACTATAAAAATTATATTATGAAAAACCCTATTAAATTTATTCAAGAAGTGAAACAAGAAGCTTTTAAAGTTACTTGGCCCACAGGAAAAGAGACAGTTCAAGGAGCGCTTATGGTTTTTGCTATGGCGGTAGTAATGTCTCTATTTTTTCTGCTTTTAGATCAAATTTTAAAGTTTTTTTTGGAACTACTTTTAAAAGTGAGCATTTAAATGAAGAATTGGTATATTGTTCAATCACATTCGAGCTTTGAAAACAAAGTTGCTGGCCTTATAAAAGAGGAAGCTGAAAAAGCCAAAATATCTGAAAAATTTGAAGAAATAGTAGTTCCAACACATGATGTAACTGAGGTGAAAAGAGGCAAAAGAATTCAAAGGAAAAAAAAATATTTTCCAGGATATGTATTAATTAAATCTGAAATGGACAACAGTATATATCATATGATTAAAGGTATTAAGAGAGTAAGTGGATTTTTAGGAACAAAAGGAATACCAGTTCCAGTATCTGATAAAGAAATTGAAAAAATTTTAGGCCAAATAAAAGACGGTGTTGCTCAACCAAAATCTGGTATAGAATATAGCGTAGGAGAAAAAGTTCAAGTTGTTGATGGACCTTTTGCATCTTTTAGTGGTTTAGTCGAGGGCATAGACGAAGAAAAAGCTAGACTAAAGGTTTCAGTTTCTATATTTGGTCGTCCTACACCAGTTGAACTAGAATATAATCAAGTGGAGAAAACAAGTTAATGGCAGCAAAAAAAGAAATAAGTGGTTTTATAAAATTACAAATTAAAGGTGGTCAAGCAAATCCAGCTCCGCCTGTTGGACCAGCATTAGGACAGCGTGGTGTTAACATTATGGAATTTTGTAAAGCTTTTAATGATAAAACAAAATCAATGGCTGGAAAACCAGTTCCTGTTGAGATTACAGTATATAAAGATAAAAAATTTGATTTTAAAATTAAATCACCTCCGGCATCATTTTTCATCAGAGAGGCAGCAAAATTAAAAAGTGGATCAAAAGAACCTGGTAGAAACATAGTGGCATCGATTACAAAAAAACAAGCCGAAGAAATTGCTAAACAAAAGATGGAAGATTTAAATGCTTTAGATCTTGAACAAGCTGTTAAGATTATATCTGGCTCAGCTAGATCAATGGGTATAGAGGTAAAAGAGTAATGACATCAAAAAGATTTAAGAAACTGCCTGAAAATACCGCAAACCTACCTGCAGAAGTCATAGAAAAATTATTACCAATTATTAAAAAAAATTGTACTACAAAATTTGATGAGTCAGTTGACTTGAGCTTTCAAATTAATAATAAACAAAAAAAAAATGAGATTAACATTAGAACTATAGTCAACCTTCCGGGTGGAACTGGAAAAAAAGTAAAAGTTGCTGTTGTCTGTGAAGAAAATAAATCATCAGAAGCTAAAAGTGCTGGAGCTGATTTGGTTGGTGGAGATGATTTTATTGAAAAAATAAAATCTGGTGAGATTGATTTTGAAAAATTAATATGCACACCTTCAATGATGATAAAATTATCAAAACTAGGTAAAGTATTAGGTCCCAAAGGATTAATGCCAAATCCTAAACTTGGTTCAGTTACTGAGGATCTTAAAAAAGCTGTAACAGATGCGAAATCAGGTCAAGTCGAAATTAGAAATGATAAAGATGGAAATATAGGGTTAAGTATAGGTAAAAAATCTTTTAATGACGATCAATTAATTAAAAATTTTCACGTAGTGCTTGATACTCTTGAAAAAGAGAAAACTAATAACACTCTAAAAGGTGATTTAATAAAATCTGTTTTTATTACATCAACTATGGGAACTTCTTATAAATTAAAAATTGGAAAAACTATATAAAGCTATGATAAACAAAGAACAAAAAAAAAATTACATCACTGATATGGCATCCCAATTTGAAAATAGCAAAGCAGTAATGATTACTCACTATCAAGGATTAACGATGCCTCAATTGGATGAACTAAGAGCTAAAATGAGGGATCACGGAATAGTTTTTAAAATTACTAAAAATAGAATAACAAAACTGGCACTTGAAAAAACTAAATGTAAAGGATTATCAGATTTATTTTCGGGACCAACTGCTGTTGCTTTTGGTGAAGATGCAATAATGTCTGCTAGAATTCTATCTAAATTCGCAAAAGATAACGAAAACTTGAAGCTTATTGGTGGAATTATGGACAATGAAATTCTTGATCAAGCAGGTATACAAAATATTGCTAATTTACCAACCCTGGATGAGGCTAGGGCGAATATTGTAGGAATTCTTAATGCACCAGCTTCAAAATTAGTGAGTATTTTACTTGCACGATCGGAAAAAATGAGTAGTTTGTCAGCAGAAAATTCAGAAAAATAACCTAAAGAGTGTGATATGCCAGATCTAAATAAAATTATCGAAGATTTATCAAATTTGACAGTAGCAGAGGCTGCTGATCTTTCAAAACAACTAGAAGAAAAATGGGGCGTTAAACCAATGGCAGCAGCCGCACCAGCAGCAGCAGCCGGTGCAGAGGCAGCAGCCGAAAAAGATGAATTCACAATTATGTTAGTTTCAGCAGGAGATAAAAAGATTAATGTGATTAAAGAAGTAAGAGCAGCTACTTCTTTAGGATTAAAGGAAGCAAAAGATTTAGTTGAGGGAGCTCCAAAAGAAGTAAAAACTGATGTTCCTAAAAAAGAAGCAGAGGAAATAAAAGCTAAATTAGAAGCTGCAGGCGCAAAAGTAGAACTTAAATAAATTTAATAGGAAGAATTTAAAACTGATTAAACTTTAATCAGTTAAAAACATTGATGCAAATATCTTTTACTGAAAAAAAGAATATTAGAAAAAGTTTTGGTAAATTAAAAGAAAGTTTATCAATCCCAAATCTGATTGAGGTTCAAAAAAATTCTTATAATGAATTGACTGAATTCAAAATCGAAGCTGATATTACAAAAGGTTTTGATAGAGTATTTAAAAGCATTTTTCCTATAGAGGACCTAAATGACAAAGCAACATTAGAATATGTATCTTACAGATTAGATAGGCCAAAATTTGATGTTGAGGAATGTATAGCTAGAGGCTTAACATATTCATCTGCTTTAAAGTGTACTTTAAGATTAGTTGTTTACGAAATAAATCAGGAAAATAATTCAAAGGATATTCTATCAGCTAAAGAACAAGAAGTTTATATGGGTGAAGTTCCAATGATGACAAATAGTGGAACTTTCATTACTAATGGCGTTCAAAGAGTAGTCGTAA
>CABXTP010000020.1 GCA_902515175.1 uncultured Pelagibacteraceae bacterium | reverse complement strand
CTTCTTAAAATATTTTTTTTATCAAAGTTTAAATATTTATCTTGCTCTGTTTTTTTCCCATATTTGTGTATTACTGTCTCCTCATAGCTTACGGTGGATATAAAGATCTTCTTCTTAATATTCTTTTTTATTCTTCTTTCTAGAACATTCCCAAAATACGGCTCAATAATTAATATTTTTTGATATTTGGCTAAAAATTTGAAATTCATCTTTTTTGATATTTTATTTACATAGTAAATATCAAAATTATTTTGTTTTATATCTCTTTTATCAAAAGAATTTCCTACAATAATTAATAAAGATTTTTTTTTGTTATTTTTTAAAAAACCATTACTTTTAATATCATAATAAAATTTTTTTTCAGATAACCTAAAATAATTTATCAGTTTGTTATTATAATTTTTTTCAAATAAATATTTAAATTCATTCTCGTTAGCTGGAATAAATAAGTTGATATCATCATAACTAGAGAGAACATTTATATCTTCAAAGCAATGATGTGTGGTTCCAAGTTTTGTATAATCGTTAGAGGCTCCTACAGATACAATATTACAACTTAATTTATTATAGACAAAATCAATTTTTATTTGATCTAAAGCCCGTAAAACAAGGAATGGAGCTATAGTATGAATTATCAGTATAAAATTAGCTTTCGATAATCCAGCTGCAAAACCTATCATCGACTGTTCCATTGTACTCATATTTAAAATTCTATTTTTGTATTTCTTAAAAACATTTCTAAAAGAAAAAACACCAATATCTCCCAGTAAACAAAAAATATTTTTATTTTTTTTCATTAAATTTTCTGTAACTTTTGGAAATATTTTTCTCATATCTTTAATTCTATTTTAAAATTATCCATCTCTTTTTTTGATGGTGCTTTATGATGCCATTCAGGATTATTTTCCATCAAAGCGATTCCTTTACCTTTGATAGTATTCGCAATTATAATTTCAAAAGACTTTTTCCTTTTCATAGCTTTGCTCATTGATTTTTCGAGTAATTTAACATTATGACCATCTAATTCTGTGATCATATCGCAAAATACAGACAATCTTTTTTTTAACTTTATAAATTTAATACTTCGAAAATCTGAGTTATTTCTATCAATTATAAGAATAATATTTTTGATGTTATAATTGCTAATTATATGTAAACTTTCCCAAGTAGTTCCTTCCATTAATTCCTGGTCACCTATTAAGCAAATTATTTTACGTTTATCTCCCCTTTTCATCAGACCATATGCTAATCCTGATGATACTGGTAAACCATGTCCTAATGATCCTGTAGAAAAATTAACTTTAGGTAGTTTTGTTGAGTCTGGATGTCCCCCTAATTTAGAATTAAGTTTACAAAATGACTTATAATCTTTGTCTTTTAAAATTTTAAAATGATTCATAATCGCATATAAGCCTATTGCAGCATGACCTTTGCTTAATATAAAAAAGTGTTTTTTGAAATATCTTTTAAAAACTACATATAGAATTTCTACTACTGAAAAGGCGCTTCCTATATGCCCCTCTTTTGTTTTAAAACAGCTTTTTAAAATAGAGTATCTAATTTTATTTAATTCATTTTTGAGCATTAAATGATTTGTTTTAAATCAGAATCTATCATTTCTGATATAAGTTGATCAAAATTAATTTTTGGTTTCCATTTTAATATTTTTTTAGCTTTTTTATAATCACCAACTAAATTATGTACTTCATTAGGTCTAAAATAAATTTTTTCTTGCTTAACAATTATTTGTGTTTTTTTAATGCTTCCTATTTCATTTAAGGCTATAGCATATTCAAAACCATTTTTATCCTTTTTCCAAGCATATTTAATTTTTAATTTTTTTAAAACTAAATTTACAAGATCTTTTACCGAATAATTTTTTCCAGTGGCAATAACGAAATCATCAGGATTTTTTTGTTGCAAAATTTTCCATTGCGCATTTACAAACTCTTTAGCATGACCCCAATCTCTTTTAGATTTTAAATTCCCTAAATAAAGACATTTTTGATAACCTTTTAATACTTTAATTATTCCAATAATTGTTTTTCTTGAAATAAAATTCTCTCCTCTTCTAGGAGACTCGTGATTAAACAATATTCCATTAGATGCGAACATTGAGTAAGCGTCTCTATAATTTCTTGTTGTCCAATATGAATATAATTTTGCAGTTCCATATGGTGAAACGGGCTCAAACTTACTTTTTTCATTATAGGGTTTATCTGGACTATTCCCAAAAATTTCAGATGTTGATGCTTGATAAAATTTCATTTTCCTTTTTTTATCTATTATTCTTATTGCTTCTAAAATTCTAAGAGTTCCAATAGAGTCAGTTTGGGCAGTGTATTCTGCTAATTCAAAAGAAACCCCTACATTACTCTGTGCAGCTAAATTATAAATTTCGTCTGGTTTTATTTCGCTGATTAATCTAAATACATTTGAAAAATCTGTAACATCCCCATATTTAAGTTTTAAATTTGTTTTTAAATGAAAATCTTTATAAATATGATCAATTCTTGTTGTATGTATTAAGCTAGTTCTACGCTTTACGCCATAAACCAAATAATTTTTATTTAACAATAATTCTGCTAAATATGAGCCATCTTGACCAGTAATACCAAATACAAGAGCTATTTTTTTTTTCATAAAAATTTAATTTTTTTTTTTATTCTATTTTTATCTATCACGATATGATAATATTGGTTTTTTAACTGGCCACTTAAAATTAATCTTAGCATCATTCCATTTTATACTAATCTGATTTTTAACATCATTATAATTCCCTTTAAAATAGTAATCATATGAATATATGCAATCTTTAGTTAAACAAAGCCAAGAGTTTAAAAAATTAGGAGGGATCAAAATTGACTTCTTATTTTTGTCATTTAAAATAAAACTTGAGTATTTCAAATAATTTTTTGAACTTTTTCTGTAATCAACTACAACGTTTAATACCTCACCTTTTATACAAGAAACTAGTTTCCAAGATTTTTGATCACCGTGAAAACCTCTAAGAACGTTCTTCTTTGAAGTTGTAAATTTACTTAAATTAAATTTTGTTTTTTTAAAAAACTTTTTTTCCCATTTGGTCCAGATCTCACCTCTAAAATCTTTAAATATTTCTGGTTTAAAAATTTTAATTTCTTTTAATCTTTTATCTAAAATTGTTTTCATTTAAATCTTATTTAAATTGTTGCAAAGCTTAATTATCTTTTCTTTTTCTAATGCCTGATGATTACCAATATAAGCTGAGTAAAAGTGCATATGTTCAGTATTCTTAAGGTACTTTAAATAAGTTATTTTTTTAAATTTTTTTAGATATGGCTGTCTTATTTGATTTCCAAGACTACCGAGTCTATATTCTATTTGCATTTTATCTAAAAGTTTTAATATTTTTTTGAATAAAACAGAGTTTTTTTTTTTAAGAATTATATGAAGACCATAGTTACTTGATCCTTTTAAATTAAAATTTTTAAAAAAAATATCACCTCTTAAATTATTTAAAAAAAACTTATGATTTAAATTTCTAATTTTAATATTTTTACTAAGTCTTTTAAGTTGCTCTATTCCAATTACTGCTGA
Organism: uncultured Pelagibacteraceae bacterium; assembly: GCA_902515175.1. Taxonomy (GTDB): domain Bacteria; phylum Pseudomonadota; class Alphaproteobacteria; order Pelagibacterales; family Pelagibacteraceae; genus Pelagibacter. The sequence goes on along the minus strand of CABXTP010000020.1, from coordinate 7,227 downwards.
TAATTCAGTACTTCTTAAATTGAAACCTTCTGTATAAAATATAAAATCATTATTTAAATCTTTGCTTTTTTTTATATTTTTTTTTATGAAAGACGTGTCTTGAGAATCTCTTAATAAACCATGGCCCCTCTTCATTTTTGCCAATCTATCAAATTCTTTTGAATTGGTTGAAATCATTCCACCTTCAATTGTTGTCATATGATGACCATAATAAAATGAAAAATTTGATATATCACCTAAAGATCCAACTTTTTTATTTCCTACTTTTGCACCATGAGACTCACACGCATCCTCTATTAAATAAATTTTTTTCTTTTTTAGAAATTTAATAAATGATGGTGTCAATCCTGGAAATCCCATTGCATGAGTAATAAAAATAGCCAGTGTATTTTTATTAATTTTTTTTTTTACTAAATCTTCATTTAAAGCCAGGTTCTCAAATCTAATGTCTACAAATATTGGTTTGAAACCTGCATTGATGACTGAAACTACATCGGAACTCCAAGTAAAGGCTGGTAATATAATCTCTTTTTTTTTTGAATTAAGGTTTTTTAAAATATTAATTGATATTAAATTGGCAGATGCACCCGAGTTTACAAAAGTACTATATTTGACTCCAAGCCATTTTGACCATTTTTTTTCAAATTCTATTACTTTTGGTCCATTTGTAAATTTGTGACTCTTTTTAATGAACTGAGTAAGAACTTTTTTATCCTTTGGCAATATATTATTAGACATTAATTGCCATTTATAATTTTTCATAATTTGCACATTAAATTAATAATCGTTATAATCAATTTATTTAATCTCAATGATTTTTTAAAAATATAAAATGAAATTATTATCAATTGTTTTTTCTTTTAGAAATGAGGAAGGTAATATAGATCCTTTAGTAAAAAGAATTTCAACTACAATGGAAAAAATTGATAATTGGGATTACGAGTTAATTTTTGTTAATGATGATTCAACTGATAAATCTGAAGAAATCTTACTAAATCTTCAAAAAAACCACCCAATTAAAATTATAAATATGAGTAGAAATTTCGGGATTGACCCATGTGTATTAGCAGGTTTTAGGAATTGTTCAGGAGATGCAATAATTTATTTACACACAGATCAGCAAGACCCACCTGAGCTCATATCTGACCTTATTAAAAAACATGAGGAAGGAAATGAAATTGTTCACACAGTAAGAACTAAAAGAAAAGGTGAAGGAAAATTCAGAATGTTTTTAACAAAAATAGCTTATAGAGTAATAAATACCCTTTCAGATATTAATCTTCCAGTACAAGCTGGGGACTACAAATTAATTTCTAAAAAAGCTTTGGATGAAATTTTAAAACAAAAAGAATTTAGACCCTATGTCAGAGGATTGTCCGTTTGGGTAGGATTTAAACAAGATTTTATTTTTTATGAAAGAGAGGCAAGAGGTGAAGGTGAGTCTAAAATGCCTTTACTTTCTGCAGGACCTATTACTGACTTCATTAATGGAGTTACTAGCTATTCTTTAAAACCTTTATATCTTGGAATAATTTTTGGCTTTGCATCAATGATAATATCATTTTTGCTGATTATTTATGCTTTGTATTTAAAGATTAACAATCTAGCAATACCAGGGTCCACAAGTATCATTATAGCTGTCTCTTTTTTCTCAGGGATAATTTTATTTACCCTTGGTATAATTGGAATTTATTTAGCAAGAATATTTGAACAAACAAAAGGAAGAGAACAATACGTAATTAAAGAAATAAAAGATTATAAATAATTAATAAATGAAAAAATCTTTGCCATGGTTGTTCTTAATCTTTGGTATAATTTTTTCTACATTAATCTGGAAGCATATTAGTCTTCCGTACGATTCTTCTAATACAATAATTGGCCAATACTCAAAAAATAAAATCAATCCACTTAATGATACAATTAGAGGGTTATCCTTTATTTTCTTTCCTCTACTTTTATATTTAATTGCATTTATTCGCTATAACAAGGAATTAATTAATACTAAAATTTTTCAATCAAATCCTTCTATCCCTAACAATGGGATTAATTTGATATGCTTTTTATTAATAATTTTCTCAATTTTAGAATTTTATAATTTAAACTATAAAGATTTTTTAGGGGAGTTAGATGTTCACCATGAAGGTACTTTTTTAACCGCACAACTAAATTTTTTATCTAAAAATAAAGTTTGGACAGGAACATTTTTTGATTATGGTTTTTTAGGCAATTCAATAGGTATATTTTCCAATTTTATATTTGATGATTATTCAATTGGAATTCAAAGATTTTCCATAAAATTTTTAATTCTTGTAAATAAAATTTTGATTTTATTAATTTGTAGAAAAATAATTTTAAGTCTTAATTTTACATCAGAAAAAGAATTGTTATTTTTGGTTTTTAGTTTAGCTTCACTTAGCTTAGCAAGTTTCTATGAGAATGTGACAGCATTTCATCCTAGAATTTTTGTATATTTAATTTTCACATTTTTAGTTTGCAACCTTATTACTTCAAATAAAAAAAGCTCCCTTCAACCATTATTGATTGGCTTTTTTTCATTAATTTCTATTATATTCTATTGGGATATTGGGACTTATATTAATGCATTGTTATTAATATTGTTGATTTATTTATTTAGCATAAGAAAGTTAAATGACTTTTTTAAAATAATTTCAGGAATTATTATATCTTGGCTAGTATTTTACTTATTTTTACCGATTAGTGAATTTAAAGAATTTATAAATCAATATTACATCATATTCAATATTTCAGACTATTTAATTGGTATAGAGTATCCTGAACCATTTTCAGAAAAATCAACAAGACATACAAAAGCTCTATTGATGATAATAATTACAGGAGCTCTTCTAATTAATTTTATTTTCGATAAAATTAAAAAAGAAAGTATTGAGTCAAAATTTTTATTAATTTTTCTTTTTATCTCTTCTATTGTATTTTTCAAATCTGGACTTACTCGATCTGATGGTCCTCATATAAAGTATACATCTGGAATTTATACATTATTAATATTTTTTTTTATCTCTTATTATTTAATAAACTTTCTATCTAAGTTTCAATTTTATTCACAATTAAAAGTTTTTATCAAAAAAAAGAATATTTTATTAATATTGACTCCAATTATTTGCTTTTTATTTATTTTTCAAAATAGTTATTCAAATCTTGTAAATATTGTAAATTTTGACAAAAATTTTTATAAAATTACTAAAATCGATGATTATGAATTTTTAGAAAAAGATTACTATCAATTTCTTCAAGAATATAAAAAAATTACAAAAGACGAAAATTGTGTTCAGCAATTTACTGACGATAATTCAATACCATACTTAGTTGGAAAACCAACATGTACTAAATATTTTGTTACTGCACATATAATCAAAAATTGGACTGAGGAAGATTTTATTAATGAATTAAAAATATCAGAACCAAATTTTATTGTATATTCATCTAAAATAAATTGGTTTAAATCAAGAAATAATGCCCCTGGAGCAGATAAATTTATTTTAAAAAATTACTTTTTATACAAAGATTTATCACCCTGGATAATTTATAAAAAAAAGAATATTTAATTTATTAAAAATTAATAAGATAACATTGTAAGAGCACCTAGAGATATAAGGATTGAATAAATTATTACTGTTCTTTTTGTTTTTTCTTTCTTCTGTTCCTCTAATAATCTTTGCTTTAGAACATCCACGTCCACTCTCTTGGGGGTCTCCATAACGTCAGATGTTCTATTAAAGCTTTCTGTACTCATTAGTCGTAATAAACCACGTTATTTAAAATTTAAAAGTAATGAGATGTCCATAATGGGTTGACTCTGATTAAAAGATTGTTCAAATTGGGTTTTAATGAAACAGTATCCAAACAAATCATCTCAAATCAATGAGGGTAAAATCTTTAAAATAATCAAAAAAGATTTTAGTAAATTAGCTCCATTTTACTACTCACTGATTAGTAATTGGCTTATACGGGCGTATAATAATTTTAAAGATGTCGATAAATTTATCATAATTATCTACTTGATAAATAAAGATCTTATTTTTTTTAGAAGAAATGGTCTAGTGATCGATTATGACACGTTTTATAGGGAAAAAACTGTTGAAATTGAAAAAATCAATATTTCAGATATTTCAAAAGACCTTGGTATACCAAAAGAAACTGTGAGGAGAAAAATTATTGAGCTAGAGAAATTAGGTGCCATTAGAAAAAATGGAAAAAAAATATTTATTGATAGGTCTGCTTTTAAAACAGCTCAAGCCAAAGATACATTAAAAGATGTAAGTATTTTGTTAAATGAATTTAATAAATTATTAATAAAACAAAAAATCAATATAAGCAATTTTCAAATCAATGATATTTCTAATTCTATAAAAGAAAATTTTTCATTCTGTTGGTATCAATTTTATAAATTTTTAATCATTTTCACTAATCGGTGGAGAAAAGAATTAAACGATTTAGAGACCTTTTGCATAGGATTTCTGGTCATGTTAAATGCTGCTCATACTAAGAGTTTTAGAGTAAAAGATCTTAATCTCAAAAATTATCAAAAGAATGTTATGAGTGCTGATGACGTAGGTTTGAACGCAATGTCAATTTCTGATATAACTGGAATTCCTAGACCCACTGTAGTCAGAAAAATAAAATTTTTAATTAAAAATGATTACCTTAATATAAATCCAAAAAAATTAATATTTATAGATATTAAAGGTAAAGCTTTTAAAAGAAGCATTGATTTGCAAGATCAAAATATATTAAGTTTAAGTAATTTTATTTATAGAGTATTTAATCAAATTAAAATTATAAACGCTAATTAGACTTTTTTAAAATATATATAAAAATAAATCCTGTAATATACATTAAAAGAGCGTAAGAAGCCGTTGGAATTACATATAATATATTTTCTCCAAAAATTTGTGTGGATACGAATATTGCTAAAGTACCGTTTTGAAGCCCACATTCTAATGCAATACACTTTTGCTGTTTAGCTCCAGAAGCAAAAAATTTAGCAATATAAAATGCTATAATCATCATTGAAACATTTAAAACTAGAGTGATTAAGCCTGCTTGCATTATAAAATTCAAAAGATTTTCTTTCTCTTCATAAAAAGCAGCTATAAAAAATATAATAAATAATACTCCATTAAGCTTATTAAATAATTTAATCTTCGAGGATACAAAGCCTTCTGCAAATTTTCTAATAATCATTCCTAAAATTACAGGAACTGTAACAACTAAGACCATTTTTAATGCAATTCCAATCATGGAAATATTTTCAGCAATCTCAGTAATTCCAAATAAATTAGCAGATTTAAATACTATCAGTGGAACTGAAACAATACTGATTAAACTGATAATTGCTGTCAAAGAAATCGATAATGCAACATCCCCATCTGCAAATTTTGTTAATATGTTAGAAGTAACTCCCCCTGGTGCAGAAGCAATAATCATGACACCTATAGCAATTTCTGGTGGTGTTTTCATGATGATAATTAATAAGTAGGCGACTAATGGAAGTATTACTAATTGCGAAATCAAGCCAACAGTAAAATCTTTTGGATATTTTAATACTCTTTTGAAATCACTTATTGTGAGACCAAGTCCGAGTCCAAGCATAATTAATGCTAATATTATTGGTGCTATCTTCGTTACAATTTCCATAATGGCCCCTATAAAATTTAGAATACAACTTTATATAATAATTTCTATATACATATTAGATTTTTAATATAATTGTAACCTATGTTATCTAATAAAGAAATTATTTGTCCTAATAATTTACTAGATAAGGCACATGAAAAAAAAGGTGTAAAAGTTGCAATAGTTAATGCAGGTAAACCTTTGCCAATGCTTTCTGCCCAAGATGCTGTAAATGAAAATTTGATTGATCCAATTTTTATTGGTGAAAAAAAAAATATCCTAAAATGTGCTGAAGACTTAAAATGGGATTTATCACCTTATGAAATAATTGATGAACCAGAAGAAAATAATACTCCAAAAATTGCAGCTAAACTTGCAAGTGAAGATAAGGTAAGGATTATTGTCAAAGGACATATTCATACTGACATTTTGATGAAAGAGGTATTAAAAAGGGAATATAACCTTTTAGGAAAAACTAGATTAAGTCATATTTGGCATATGACAATAGATAAAAACGATAGCCCTTTAATTATCACTGATGGGGCTTTAAATGTTTCACCAAATGTAAAAACAAAAATGCATATTCTGAAGAATGTAATAAATTTTTCTAAAAGAATAGGAATTTCCCGACCTAAAGTTTCAGTTTTATCAGCAACTGAGGAGATAATAGATAGCGTACCTAGCTCATTAGATGCTGCAGAAATTACCAAGTTATCAATAAAAGAAAATTTAAATGCTGATGTATTTGGACCATTAGCATTTGACAATAGTATTTCTAAGAAATCAGCAAACATAAAAAATATTAAAAATATTGTCGCTGGAGAAGCCGATGTATTACTGGTTCCCAATGTAGAAACTGGTAATGCTTTAGTAAAAATGATGATCTATTTCATGGGTGCTTGTGCAGCCGGGGTTGTGGTAGGTGGAAAAGTTCCCGTGGTAATTACAAGTAGGTCCGATGAAGCGCCGGCAAGATTGGCCTCAATTGCAGCAGCTGTTGTTGCATTAGATTAATATCACTTTAATTAATTGAATTAAAAGCTTTTATACTTTATTAAATAGTTCTAAAAAAAATCAATGACAATACAATATTTAAAAAAATCACCAAAAACACCTTCAACAGATGATAGTAAAACTACAGAGATAGTAAAAAACTTATTAAAAGAAATTGAGACATCAAAAGAAGAAGCATGTGTGAACCTTACAAAAAAATTTGATAAATATGATGGTGAAATTATTGTCACTAAGGAAAGAATTGAGCAAATCAAAACAGAATTAGATCAAAAAACTAAAGATGACATTCAATTTTCTCATGAGAGAGTAAAGAAATTCGCAGAAGCTCAATTAAAAAATTATGGACAAGATTTTGAAGTGGAGCTTTCACCAGGTCTCTTTGCTGGACAAAAATTAATACCTGTTAATACTGCAGGCTGTTATATACCTGGAGGAAGATATGCTCATATAGCTTCTGCTGTAATGAGTGTCACTACTGCAAAAGTGGCAGGTGTAAAAAATATTATTGCTTGCAGCCCACCAAAGGAAGGTGTTGGAGCTCATCCAGCTATAATTTAT
>CABXTP010000019.1 GCA_902515175.1 uncultured Pelagibacteraceae bacterium | reverse complement strand
GATTTCAAATGTAAAGTCACTGTGGTTCCATGTAAAACACCTGCTAAAAAAATTTTAGCCCTTAAACCTAATGGAATTTTTTTGTCTAATGGACCAGGTGATCCAGCAGCAACTGGTAAATATGCAATTAAAATAATTAAAGATCTAATAAATAAAAAATTACCTTTATTTGGTATTTGTCTTGGTCATCAATTATTAGCATTAACATTAGGTGGTAAAACAAAAAAAATGAAATTGGGACATAGGGGTGCAAATCATCCTGTTAAAAATTTAATTAATGATAAAGTGGAAATTACTAGCCAAAATCATGGGTTTGAAGTTGTTAAAGAAAATTTACCAAAAAATATTATTGTAACTCATAAATCCCTATTTGATAATAGTATCGAAGGTATAAAGCTAAAAAATAAACCAGTTTTTTCTGTGCAATATCATCCAGAGTCAAACCCAGGTCCACAAGACAGTGTTTATTTATTTCAAGAATTTATTAATAACATGAAAAAAAATGCCAAAAAGAAAAGATCTTAAAAAAATTTTAGTTGTGGGTGCAGGACCAATTATTATTGGTCAAGCCTGTGAATTTGACTATTCAGGAACTCAAGCTTGTAAAGCGTTAAAAGATGAGGGTTATACCGTAATTTTGATTAATTCAAATCCTGCAACAATTATGACTGATCCAGATATAGCTGATAGGACTTATATTGAACCCATTACCTTAGAGTTTTTAGAGGAGATTCTTAAAAAAGAGAAACCAGATGCAATACTTCCAACAATGGGTGGTCAGACTGCTTTGAACTTAGCAATGCTTGCTGAAAAAAAAGGAATTTTGAAAAAATACAAAATAGAATTAATTGGTGCAAATTCAAGAGCAATTGCTAATGCGGAAGACAGAAAAAAATTTAGAAAAAATATGATTGATATTGGTTTGGATTTACCTAAATCTGAAATCTTAAACAATTCAAAACATGCTTCAAAAGTTTTAAAAAAAATTGGTCTACCGGCAATCATTAGGCCAGCATTTACATTAGGTGGTTTGGGTGGGGGAATAGCTAAAAATAAAAAAGAGTATTACAAAATTATCAAAAGTGGATTACACGAGTCACCTGTTAGTCAGGTACTGGTAGAAGAATGCTTAGAGGGCTGGAAAGAATTTGAAATGGAAGTTGTAAGAGATAAAAAAGATAATTGTATTATTGTTTGCTCAATAGAAAATGTTGATCCAATGGGGATTCACACAGGTGATTCTGTTACAGTAGCGCCTGCGCTTACATTGACTGACAAAGAATATCAAGTAATGAGGAATGCCTCAATTGCTTGTTTAAGAAAAATTGGAGTTGAAACTGGTGGTTCAAATGTTCAATTTGCAATAAATCCAAAAAATGGTCGAATGGTCGTAATCGAGATGAATCCAAGAGTATCGAGATCGTCAGCACTTGCATCAAAAGCAACAGGATTTCCTATTGCTAAGATTGCTGCTAAACTTGCGGTTGGTTACACATTAGATGAATTAAAAAATGAAATTACAAAAGTTACACCTGCATCATTTGAGCCAAGTATAGATTATGTAGTAACCAAAATTCCAAGATTTACTTTTGAAAAATTTTCAACTTCCCCAGCAACTTTAGGTACCTCTATGAAATCAGTTGGTGAAGCTATGGCAATTGGAAGAAACTTCAAAGAGTCTCTTCAGAAGGCATTAGTATCTCTAGAAACTGGTTTTTCTGGTTTAGATAGAATATTTGATCTTGATAAAAAACAGATTGAAAAAAAACTCAAAGAAAATATTCCAAACAAAATTTTGCTTGTAGCTGAAGCAATGAGAAAAAAAATTAATTTAGTAAAAATCCATAAATTAACTAAAATTGATCCCTGGTTCTTGGAACAAATAAAAGAAATAGTGGACCAAGAAATCAACATTAAAAAAATCGGATTACCAAAAGATTTTAATAAGTTTAACCAAATTAAATCAATTGGTTTTTCCGATAAAAAACTCTCTGAATTAACAAGTATACCTGAAAGTATTATCAGAAAGAAAAGGTCAGCTCTTAAAGTTTTACCTGTATTTAAAAAAGTTGATACTTGTGCAGCAGAATTTAAATCCTTCACCCCGTATATGTATTCCACATATCAACGAAATTTTTCAATCGTTTCTGAGTGTGAGGCAAATCCATCAACTAAAAAGAAAATCATCATATTGGGGGGAGGACCAAACAGAATTGGTCAAGGAATAGAATTTGATTATTGTTGTTGCCAAGCAAGTTTTTCATTAAAAAATATAGGTTTTGAAACAATTATGATTAATTGTAACCCGGAAACAGTCTCGACTGATTATGATACTAGTGATCGATTATATTTTGAGCCTTTAAAAGAAGAATACGTTTTTAATATAGTTAATAGAGAAAAAGAAAAAGGAAATTTGGTTGGCATTATTGCTCAATTTGGTGGTCAGACGCCAATTAAATTGGCTAAATTTTTACATGATAACAAATTTCCAATTCTAGGAACACAATATACCTCAATTGATTTGGCTGAGGACAGAGATAGATTTAGGAACCTTCTTAATAAATTAAAACTTAAACAAGCAGAAAGTGGAATTGCAAAGACTTTTAAGCAGGCGATTCAAATCGCTGAACAAATTGGTTTGCCATTAATGGTTAGACCTTCATATGTCTTAGGTGGAAGGGCAATGGAAATTGTTCACGAAAAAAGTCAACTTAAAAACTTTGTAAATGAAGCATTCAAGGCTGCTGAGTATAATCCAATTTTAATAGATAAATTTATTGATCATGCAATGGAAGTTGACGTTGATGCCATATGTGATGGTAAACAAGTTTTTGTGGCTGGAATTATGCAGCACATTGAAGAAGCTGGAATTCATTCTGGAGACTCTGCATGTAGTCTGCCACCAGTATCAATTAAGCCATATTTAATCAAAGAGATTGAAGATCAGACTAAAAAATTAGCTTTATCATTAAAAGTTAAAGGTTTTATGAATATTCAGTTCGCAATTAAAAAAGATGAAATTTTTGTTATTGAAGTTAATCCACGAGCTAGTCGAACTGTTCCCTTTGTTTCTAAGGCAAAAGGTTTGCCATTAGCTAAGATTGCATCTAGGGTTATGACGGGAGAAAAGTTATCTAAATTTAATCTTAAGAGTAAGACTAAAGGAATGTTTGCAGTAAAAGAGGCGGTTTTTCCATTTAATAAGTTTCCTAATAGTGATTTGCTATTGGGGCCAGAAATGAAATCAACTGGTGAAGTAATGGGATTTGATAAAAATTTTGGTATGGCATATGCAAAAAGTCAAATAGCAGCATCAAATTCATTACCAGTAAAAGGTTTGGCATTTTTATCTTTGAAAGACTCTCATAAGGATGAAGGGATTGAATTGGCTAAAAAATTACTCAATTTACATTTTTCACTTTGTGGAACTAAAGGGACAGCAGAATATATAAAAAAGCATGGCTTAAAATGTAAGGTGATAAATAAAGTTAGCAGTGGTTCGCCACATATAGTTGATGTGCTTAACTCTAAAAAAATTGCATTAGTTATTAATACAGGTGGTGGAAACAGTGAGCATAGATTAAATGATGCGATTGCTCTGAGAAGGGCGACTCTTAAAAATAAAGTTCCTTACTGTACGAATATGTCTACCGCCTTAGCATGTATTGAAGGCATAATGTCTTTAAAGGTTAAAAAACTTGAAATAACATCACTTCAGGATATTTAATATGCCAAAGGTAATCAAAATAGGAATTACTAAAAATAATAATCAAGAAATTGTTAATGTGTCAGAAATAGAATTAATTGCTGGCAAAGGTATAAAAGGTGATAGACATTTTCAAGACTATAATGATCCATACAATCAATTATCGATTATCGAGAGTGAAAATATTAATGAATATAATAAAAAATATAATTTAAATATTCCTTATTTAAACTTTAGAAGAAATATCATAACGGAAGGAATAAAACTTAACGATTTAATCGAAAAAAAAATATTAATTGGGGAAATTCAATTAAATGTAATCGATCTTTGTAGACCGTGTCGTCATCTTGCAGAAAAACTTGGTAAAGACAATATTATTAAAGAATTTTTAAGAAAAGGTGGAATAAGGTGTGAGATAATTAATGATGGAAAAATCTCTGTTAATGATCAAATAAAAATTATCTAACCTTCCAATCAGTAGGAAAAGTTACATAATTTACTTGAATACATCTTCTTTCTTTAATTATTTTTTTCTTCTCCATACCATGCCAAGTATTAGGTCCGCTTGTAAAAAAATAACCATAATTATGTTTATAAGGCACTGTTTTAACCTTTATTAAATTTTTATCGTAAAAATCTGTTCCTAAATCTTCAGACTCATTTGCATTATTTACAAAAATTAAACCTGACATTAGTTTTTCCTTGATATCACAATGAGGTTTCAACCAAAACCCTTCTCTATCACAAATGACCTCAACTCTCACAAATGAATTTGATAAATCTTTATTTATCATTTTTGAAATAGTTTCATAAACTTCTTTAGATTGTAGTTCAGTAATGAATTTTACTAGATTAGGAAATTGGACAGCATTTTCTTTTGTAACAAAACATCTAAACTTGATTGCAGCTCCACCAGAAGCTATACCTTCTCGAAATTCTGCAGCCCCACCATCAATTGCTCTGGTCCCATCATAATCAAGATTATGTTTACTTACATCTGGAATGTCTGCTTTAATTATTTCATCTATAGCATCTTTGGTTAAAGCATTATTGTACTCCCAGTGATCAAAAGGAAATTCATATTTTTTTGAATAATCGACTATTGATTTTAAAAATGACATTAAGAATTAATTTTTTGTTTTATTATTTCTGCTACCCTATTAGTTTCATCAAGTTTTTGATAGCTCCAAATATTCGCATCTTCACCTAAATTTCTAATTATATTCAGTTCTCTGAATAATTTTCTAAATTTTTGAAATCTTCTATCATTTTTTTTTGGAAAAATATTCGCTACGAATATTGGTTTTCCAGTAATTGCCGCCTCAGATATCATAGAACTCGAGTCGCATGTAACAACAATGTACTTCGAAATTGATAGAGCAGATAAATAAGCTTTCTTATCGACATGCTCAATAATTGTATGATTTTTTCCAAAATAATTCTTAGCAAATTCAATAGTTTTTATAGGAGTTCTCATTGAAGGTATAACAACAAGTTGAAGATCTCTATCTTTTAAAACTTTGTTCAAAATAGAAAAGATATGCTCAATATTTTTATCTGAATAATCATAGTACCTTGTTGGTCCACCTAAAATAAGAGCACAAATATTTCTCTCATCTTTTTTAATTTTTTTAAATAAATAATTGGTATTATCATTTATCTCCTTTATTGAAAGATAATGAATTGCTCCTTTTGTTGATATTACATTTGGGCCTTTTATAGAATCATGTTCTGGAGCAACAACAAAATCAAAATATTTTAAATTTACTTTTGGATCTTGAATATGGATATTGAATATTTTTTTATTTGAGGATTTTTTTAAATGAATTGAAGGAATAACACTTTTGCGCCCGCATGAAATTATTATATCAAAATCTGTTTGTTTGATTTGTTTATAAACTTTTTTTGAAATTGGCGTTAATTTTGGAGGAAAAATTTTCCAAAAATTATTTAGTTCAACTATGTGGTGTGTGAAATCTAGATTTAGAGCTTTTGCTAATCCTTCTACTTGACTTAGCATTCCGTGCATACCTTGAGTTAATAAAATACCTTTTAATTTGTTCATTAATTACTATATAGCTTCCATATGAGTCAAAATCCAACTAAACACACAAAAGTGTTAATAATTGGATCTGGTCCAGCAGGATATACAGCCGCTGTGTATGCGGCACGTGCAATGTTAAATCCAATACTCGTTTATGGATCGGAACCTGGAGGTCAATTAACAACTACAACTGACGTGGAAAATTTTCCAGGATTTGCTGATGTTATTCAAGGACCTTGGTTGATGGACCAAATGAAAGAACAAGCAAAAGCTGTTGGAACCGAAATGATAGAAGATCATATTAGTTCAGTAAATTTAAAATCTAAACCATTTGAAGCTATTGGTGATAGTGGTCAAAAATATACTGCCGACAGCGTTATAATTTCCACTGGTGCTCAAGCTAGGTGGTTGAATATAAAATCAGAGCAAGAATTCAGAGGATTTGGTGTCTCTGCTTGTGCAACGTGTGATGGATTTTTCTTTAAAGAAAAAGAAGTAGCTGTAGTGGGTGGTGGAAATGCAGCTGTTGAAGAGGCAATGTTTCTTACAAAATTTGCATCAAAAGTAAAACTCATTCATAGAAGAGATGCTCTAAGAGCTGAAAAAATGCTTCAAAAAAAGTTAATGGAAAACAAAAAAATAGAAATCATTTGGGATACTGTTGTTGAAGATGTTATTGGTGATAAAGATCCAAAAAATGTCAAAGGAGTAAAAGTAAAAAACTTAAAAACAAATAAAATAAATGAAATTAAATTAGATGGTATTTTTATTGCTATAGGTCATGATCCAGCAACACAATTGTTTAAAGATCAACTTAAAATGGACAAAGAGGGTTATTTAATAACAAAACCTGACTCAACAGAAACTAATATTCCAGGTGTTTATGCTGCAGGAGATGTAAAAGATAAAACTTTTAGACAAGCAGTTACTGCTGCAGGTATGGGTTGTATGGCTGCTCTTGAGGCTGAAAAATTTTTGTCACATTAAAGTGAAAAATAATCTTCATGTGTTCTTAGGTGCTACAGTTGCTGATGCAGCATCTAGACCATTGCATTGGGTATATAATCAAAAAAAATTAAGTATTTATATTAAGGGTAAAAAAGACTTTTCTTTTTTGAAAAAAAATAAAAGCCCTTTCTATGTTATCAAAACTGGTAGGGTTTCTGGCTACAATGAAATTGGTCAAGTAATGTTTAATACACTACTAGAGGGACACAAAAATATAGAAAGTCGTTTCAAAAAAAATATCCTTAAAGACTTTGGCCCTGGAAGTAAGTATTGGAAAAATTTAAAACTAAGATCTAAATATAAAAAAGTCAAAGACTGGCGGGGTATAATTAAGGGACCATGGATACATCAAAATATAATTGAGACGGTAAATAATATTAAATTAAAAAAAAAGATTTCTGGCGGTGTAAAAGTTAATGAGTCAGATGGTTTTTGTGCTACTCTTCCATATTTTCTATATGGCTTTGATTTCAAAAGTGTAGAAAAAATTTTCAAAATTGTGACAGATTCTAAAATTAGTTTTAAATATGCTCTAGCAAAATTTTATTTAATAGATTTTGCCTTAAAGGGAGCTAAAGACCCAATTAATGAATTTATTAAAAGATTCAACTCAAATTCCTTTTTTAAGGGAATTGTTAATGACATAAAAAAAATAAAAAAATTTAAATCAAAATTTGATCCAACTGTTGTTAAGAAGTTGGGTATGGCTTGTAGCTATCCGGGAACTTTTAATAGTTCAATATATACAATTATAAACTCAAAAAATTATAAAGATGCTATTTTAAAAACAATAAAATCAGGTGGTTGCAATTGTTCAAGAGCAAATTTTACCGGGGCATACTTTGCTGCTTTAAAAGGAGTAAATTCTATCCCAACTAATTGGATTAGAAAAACAATTCCTGCGAAAGAGATTTTAAATCAAAAATGATTATTTATTTAAAGCTTCACAGAAAGATTTAATTCTCGACATTGCTTTTTTTAAATTTTTCATCGATGTAGCATAAGAAATTCTAAAATAGCCATCTAAGCCAAAGGCAGAGCCTTGAACAACAGCAACTTTTTCTTTTTCAAGTAATTTTTGAACAAAATTAGTATCTGTTTTTAATTTAGTTTTGTTATTTAATAATCTTTTACAACTTGGAAATACGTAAAATGCCCCGTTTGGAGTTAAACAACTTATACCCTTTATACTATTAAGGCTTTTTACTACAAAATTTCTTCTTACTTTGAATGCTTTAGCTCTAGTTTTTATAAATCCTTGTTTTCCATTTAATGCCTCGACAGCTGCTGCTTGACTTATTGAGGATGGATTTGATGTAGATTGTGATTGAACTTTTCTAATTGCTTTAATTATCTGTTTTGGTCCAGCAGCATAACCTATTCTCCAGCCAGTCATAGCATAAGATTTACTTACTCCATTCATGGTAAGTGTCCTATCTTTTAGTTTTGAAATTTGAGCAATTGTAAAAAAATTAAAATTATCATACCTAACATGTTCATAAATATCATCACTTAAAATAAAAATTTTTTTATTTCTAATTAAAATTTTAGCTAAATCATTAATCTCTTTTTTTGAGTACCCTGCTCCTGTTGGATTTGAAGGAGAATTCAGAATAACCCATTTAGTCTTTTTAGATATTGCTTTTTTTAATTTTTTTGGAGTAAGTTTAAAACCTTCTTGTTCGGTGCATTTTACTATCTTTGGTTTTCCTCCCGCTAACAAAACCATATCTGGGTATGATACCCAAAAAGGTGCTGGTATAATTACTTCATCACCTTTATTAAGAGTTGCCATAAAAGCGTTATAAAGAACTTGTTTTCCTCCTGTACCAACAGTTATTTGATCTGAAGAGTAATGTAGTTTATTTTCTCTTTTAAATTTCTTTATGATAGCTTTTTTAAGTTCTGGTGTACCATCAACAACGGTGTATTTTGTGTCTCCTCTTTTAATAGCTTTGATTGCAGCTTTTTTAATATTTTCGGGAGTATCAAAATCTGGCTCTCCAGCTCCTAAACCTATTACATCTTTACCAGCTGCTCTCAATTCTCGAGCTTTCTGAGTAACTGCAATAGTTGGGGATGGCTTAATTCTTTTTAAACTGTCTGATATTATGCTCATTGAAATATAAATTAATTCTACTACGTTCTTTAATATATGGAAAATACATATCAAGATTTAATTACTGATATTCAGAGTAAAAATCCAAAAATCAGTGGAAAACTTGAAGGTGGTAAAAAATTTAAAATTAAATCTGATTTTAAACCAGCGGGTGATCAACCAGAGGCCATAAAAAAATTAGTTAAAGGAGCAAATAAAGAGGAATTTAATCAAGTATTGCTCGGTGTGACTGGGTCTGGAAAAACTTTTACAATGGCAAAAGTAATAGAGGCTACAAATAGACCAGCTTTAATTCTTGCCCCTAACAAAACACTTGCAGCTCAACTCTATGGGGAAATGAAAACATTCTTTCCTGATAATGCTGTTGAATATTTTGTTTCCTATTATGACTACTATACACCAGAAGCCTACGTACCCAGATCTGACACATATATAGAAAAAGAAGCATCAATCAATGAACAAATAGATAGAATGAGACATTCAGCAACTCGATCTCTTTTAGAAAGAGATGATGTTTTAATTGTAGCAAGTGTATCATGTATTTATGGTTTAGGTTCTGTTGAAGCTTATAGTAAAATGACTTTAACACTCCAAAAAAACTACGATTATAACAGAGAGCATATAATTAAATCTTTAGTAGCGTTACAATATAAAAGAAATGATCAAAATTTTTATAGGGGTACTTTTAGAGCACGTGGTGAATATTTAGAAATCTTTCCATCTCATTTCGAAGATAGAGCATGGCGATTAAGCTTGTTTTGCGATAAACTTGAAAAAATAGAAGAATTTGACCCTCTTACAGGTAACCAGGTAAGAGAATTAAGCTTAGTAAAAGTTTATGCGAATAGTCATTACATAACTCCTAAACCAACAATTGAGCAAGCAATTTTAAATATAAGAAAAGAATTAGAAATTACTCTAAAAAAACACAAATCAGAGAATAAACTATTAGAGGCACAAAGATTAGAGGAAAGAACTAAATTTGATCTTGAAATGATTGAGGCAACTGGTTCTTGCGCTGGAATTGAAAATTATTCAAGATTTTTATCTGGAAGAAAACCAGGGGAGCCACCACCTACTCTTTTTGAATATTTTCCTGATAATACATTAATCTTTGTGGATGAATGTCATGTCACAGTTCCTCAACTTAATGGAATGTATAAAGGTGATAGATCTAGAAAAAGTACTTTAGCAGAATATGGATTTAGACTTCCCTCTTGTATGGATAACAGACCACTAAAATTCGAAGAATGGGATTTAATGAGAACACAAACAATATTTGTTTCGGCTACTCCAGGACCTTGGGAATTAAATCAGACCAAAGGAAAATTTATCGATCAGGTTATAAGACCTACAGGATTAATCGATCCCCCTGTAGAGGTTAGACCTGCAAAAAATCAAGTTGATGACTTAATGCATGAATGTAAAAAAGTTATAGAAAATAATCACAGAGTTCTTGTGACTACTCTTACAAAAAAAATGGCAGAGGACTTAACAGAATATCTACATGAGAATGGAGTAAAGGTAAGATATTTACATTCTGACATAGATACATTGGAAAGAATAGAAATAATGAGAGATTTAAGAATGGGAGTGTTTGATGTTTTAGTTGGAATTAACTTGTTAAGAGAAGGATTAGATATACCAGAGTGTGCCTTGGTTGGTATTTTAGATGCAGATAAAGAGGGTTTTTTAAGATCTGAAACTTCTTTAATACAAACAATTGGTAGAGCATCAAGAAATGTTGACGGCAAAGTAATTTTATATGCTGACAAAGAAACTAAAAGTATAAAAAAAGCTATGCAAGAAACCGATAGAAGAAGATCTATCCAACTTGCCTATAATAAAAAATATAAAATTGATGCTAAATCTGTTAAAAAAGAAATTAGTGATATCCTGGAAAGTGTTTATGAGAAAGATTATGTAAAAATCAGTGAAGGGTCTAATGTAGGTGGAAATCTAAAAAAACATCTCAAGGCTTTGGATAAAAAAATGAAGGAATCTGCATCTAACTTAGAATTTGAGGAAGCTGCTAAAATAAGAGATGAAATTAGAAAATTGCAGAGCACTGAACTTGAAATTACTTTAAACCCAAAAATAAGACAGTATGATGTAAAAAACAAAATTTACCCAAAAGGAAGGTCTACTCTTGGTATGCCTGGCACCAGAGTTACTAAAAAAAGAGATAAAAAGTGGAAGCACGGAAGATAATAATCACAGGTGGAGCTACTAGAATAGGTGCTGCTATTGCTGAAAAGTTATCTGGTCCCAATATAGAAATTACTATTCATTTCAATAAATCAAAGTCTAAGGCAGAAAATTTAAAAAAAAAATTACAAAGATTGGGAACAAAAGTTCATTTAGTGGGTGGAGATTTAAGTAAAGAAAAAAATATTCATAAGATAATCAAGTTCTCAAAA
>CABXTP010000018.1 GCA_902515175.1 uncultured Pelagibacteraceae bacterium | reverse complement strand
ATCTAAATTTAGTGTTAGATCAATATTGTCAGCCTCAAGTGTGCCAGCTGGCAATCTAATATTCTCACCTCTTAATGCTTTTTCTACTTCTTGAATTGTTAAATCATTCGCAGCTAATTTAAGGGGATCGATCCAAACTCTTATACTTAATTCTCTTAATCCTCCAACTCTTATCCGTCCAACATTTTTAATACTTGAAAATTGGTCAATTAAATATCTTTCAGCGTAGTCACCCAACTCTAAATCACTCCATGTAGATGAAGATAATGAGAGCCACATTGTAGTTGTAAACCCAGCCGCCCTTTTTAGTATTTGTGGAGGATCAGATTCTGCAGGAAGGTTGTCTACAACTCGAGCAACCCTCTCCCGAATATCGTTAGCTGCATTATCAAGGTCAATATTAGTATCAAAAATTACATTTATAGTGCTTCTTCCATTTTCTGATTTAGAGTCAATATTTTTTATACCCTCAGCGCCTCCGATTACATCTTCAACAACTTGCGTAACCTCTTGATCGACTATTGCAGCTGCTGC
Source organism: uncultured Pelagibacteraceae bacterium (assembly GCA_902515175.1). Lineage (GTDB taxonomy): Bacteria > Pseudomonadota > Alphaproteobacteria > Pelagibacterales > Pelagibacteraceae > Pelagibacter. Next base: position 10,936 of record CABXTP010000018.1, on the reverse strand, counting down.
AGAATTATAATTTATTTGAACCTGAACAACTGGTGGCTGAATTCCATTAGGAAGCTCTCTTACTGGTAATTTCCAAAAAACAAATAAACCAAAAACAATTAGAATTAAAGACATTACCCAAGAAACTGCTGGTCTTTTTATGCTTAATTCGCTTATAAACATTTATTTTTTAATTGGTTGTATTTTTCCCCGTGGTCTAACTTTTTTTAAGCCTTCTGCCACGATAATATCACCGCTATCTAATCCTGATATTATTTCGATATTTTTATTGCTTCTCAAACCAGTAATAACTTCAGTTTTATTTGCGATATTTTTATCTGAAATTTTGTATACGTACGACTTATCTCCCTCAACCATTACACTTGTATCAGGAACACTTAAAGAGTCTCTTAAATTAAACTTAACACTGACCTCTAAAAGAGACCCTGAAATTAACTCTAAGTTTTCATTATTTACTTTTATTCTTGATAATAAACTTCTTGTGTCAGCATTTATTCTGCTTGAAACAAAATCTATTTCACCTTGAAAAATTTTATCTTTATAACTGGAAATTTTTACGTTCACAGGTAACCCTTTTTTAATCACCGCAGAATAATTTTCTGGAATCTTTATGTCTGAGTAAATAATTGAATTATCATCAAGTGTAATTATAAAAATATTGGCTGAAATAAGTATATCTTCGGTCAATCCAGTATACCCTAGTACTCCACTAAATGGTGCTATAATATTTCCACTTTTTAATTTTATCAATGTATCACCTTTTTTAACAAAATTTTTTAATACTAGATCCTCCAAAAGATCATCTTTTTTGATTTTAAAAGTTTCTGATTTCTTGGATAATGCAGTTCCAAAAGTTTCTATTTTTTCAGAAAATTCTTTCTCCACAACTTCTGTTACCATAATTCCTGGTGGCGGCGTTTTACTAAATTTTTTTTTGAAATGATTTCCAATCATCATTCTTCCAACTATAACAGTCGCTATAATGAGAAAAAATATCAAGAGTATCGTAACAATTTTTGTAGATTTTTTCATATTTAATTAAATTAATCCGTATTCGGCCCAAGAGCCATCATAAATACAAGGTTGATATTTATCATTTATTAGAGAATAAGCTAGTGCCAAAACACACGCAGTAACTCCAGAACCACATGTAAAAACAATATTCCTTTGATCTAAGTTCTCTATACAAGAATTGAAAAGATTTTTGAGCTCCTCTTTACTTTTAAATGTATTATTTTTATTCAAACATTGATCAAAAGGTATACAATAAGAGTTTTTAATGTTTCCACTTCTTAACCCTTTTCGTGGCTCTGGAATCTTTCCCTCAAATCTTTCTTTACTTCTAGCATCAATAACTTTAAAACTTTGATCACTAATATTTTTCTCAATACATTCTTTATCCTTCACCAAATCTTTTTTTTCTAAAGCTTTATAAATAGATAACCCCTCATTTGTTGTTCTATCTGAGATATCTCTTTTTTCTTCTATCCATTTTTTGAGGCCACCATTTAAGACATGAACTAAATTTGGATTATGACCAAAATAAATAAAATTAAACCAACAGCGACATGAACTTATAACATCTGAATTATCATAAATTACTATTCTATCATTTTGGCTTATCCCCATTTTTGATATTATTTTTTCCCATTCATCAATTTCGACTATCATATGAGGAAGATCTGTGTTCTTTTTTGAGTTTTTGTCTAAATCGAAAAAAATTGAATTGGGAATATGTTGTTTTTTATATTCCTCAAAACCATTTCTGTTTGTTTGAGGCATATGCCATGAACAATCAATAATTTTTACTTGATCAATATTTTTTTCTAACCAGCCTGTTTCGACTAATGACATTTTATCTTTTTTCGAGATATTTTTGATGATACTCCTCAGCAGGACAATAATTTCTCAATAAAGATATTTTAGTTACAACTTTACCTGAGAGTTTTTCATTAAGATTTTTTAGTGCTTTTTCTGCAATCATTTTTTGTTTATCATTTAGATAAAATATCTCACTTCTATATTGGGTTCCGAAATCAGGTCCTTGAGAGTTTAAGGTTGTTGGATCGTGTATTTCAAAAAAAATATTAAGTATTTTTTCATATGATATTACTTTTTCATCAAAGTCGAGCTTAACAACTTCTGCATGATTTGTATTACCAGTGCAAACTTCTTTATAAGTTGTAGTTGGGCTATCACCACCACAATATCCAACCTCTGTTTTAATAATACCTTCGATTTTACTAAATTTAATTTCTGGTCCCCAAAAACATCCAAGAGCTAAAACTGCTATTTCCATTGATTATGAATTAAATTAATCTACAAATTATTCATATGCTAAGTAAAAATCAATTGGGTTTTTTGTACATGTTTATGTCCATTTGTGCATTTTCTTTGATGGATGTAATAGTAAAGTGGTCTGTTGATTATCCAATAGGACAGGTACTCTTTTTTAGGGGTTTTTTTGGAATAATATTTTATTTTTTTGTTATACCAAAAGAAAGACTCCATAATTTTTATAAAACAAAAAGACCTGGTCTTCATTTTTTGAGATGTATTTCAGGATTAGTTGCTTTAGTTGCAATTTTCATAGCTTTAAGAAAACTCCCTTTAGCAACTGTTGTAAGTATTTCTTTTGCTGCTCCAATATTTACAACAATTTTCTCAATTTTTCTTTTAAGTGAAAGGGTAGGAATTTTTAGATGGTTAGCTGTTATAATTGGTTTTTTGGGAATTTTAATAATTACCGAGCCTGGCATTACTCAATTGAACATTTATTATATCTTTCCAATTATATTTTGTTTAGGTCTTTCATATGTTGCTATAGCTATTAGACAATTATCTTCTACAGAACCTGTATGGTTAATTTCTTTTTATTTTTCTCTCTCTATAACTTTACTTAGCTTTCTAACCATTCCTCAGGGTTGGGTTATGCCAAGTATAAGTCATTTTATCATTTTATCGTTAATCGGTATTTTTGGAGGAGTTGCTAACTTATGGCTAAGTCAATCTTATAAATATTCTGAAGTTTCTTTAGTGACTCCTTTAAAATACTTAGCTTTAGTATTTGCAATAATTTTTGGTTATTTTATTTGGGGTGAAATACCAACCATCAAAACATTGGCAGGTGCTTTTTTAGTAATTGTCTCAACTTTAATTATTTTTAGAAGAGAAATTTATAATAAAAAGATAATTACGTCAAAACCAGTCAATGACTAACTCTCCAAAATATTGGAATAAAGCAAAAAAATATCTTTCAAAAAAAGATAAAATTATGAGAAATTTAATCAAATCATACAAAAGCCCTACCGAAAAAATTTTAACTTCAAGGAAAGATATTTTTTTCTCATTATGCAAAAGTATTATCGGACAGCAAATTAGTGTTGCAGCAGCGAATTCAGTTTTTTTAAAATTTAAAAAAAAATGCAAGAATCGAATAAATGCGAAAACAGTATCAAAAATTAAATTTTCTCAGCTTAAAGCATGTGGTTTAAGTCGACTAAAGGTTTTAGGGATTAAAAGTTTGGCAAAACAATTTTTGGATAAATCTTTTAAACCAAAGAGTATTTCCAATATGAATGATGAGGAAGCAATAATTTATTTATCTAGATTAAGACAGATAGGAAGATGGTCAGCAGAAATGATATTATTGTTTACTTACAATAGATCAAATATATGGCCAGTTCAGGATATAGGCCTTTTAAGAGCTATTTCAAAAAATTATGATAAAAGCTACTTACCACCAAAAAAATTTGTTAAATTACTTCAAAAAAAATTTTCACCATACTGTTCCGTAGCTACTTGGTATTTATGGAGAAGTATTGATCCTGAGCCTATTCAGTATTAAAACCCTCAACAATTTGCATGTGTCTATGAGTGGTATTTTTAGCTAAAGACCATCCTAATTGATACTTCTCAGAGTTATGACACTCAATTGCTTTTGCAAAACTTGGAAATTCCCAAACAACAATTCTAAGAAATTGATCGCCATCAAAAGTTTTGTTTTCTCCACCTCTGACTAGAGGCACTCCACCAAAACTTTTAATAATTGGCGTAACTGTTTCTGCATATTTCTTTAAGTTATCCGCATTTTCAATCTTAGTGTATAAGCTTATCCAATATCCTTTTTTCATTAATCAATCCATTTTTTGTATTTTTCTGTATTATTATTAATATAAGAGGGTAATTTTTTTAAGTTATATTTTTTTAATTTGCTTCCCTTACCAATTTTTTGAGATCTCTTATCAAGATTTAAATCATAAATTGCAATCTTATTTTTTATCAGTTTTTTTATCTCTTTATTTGTAATTGGATTGACTTCAAATTCCCGGTGATGAAGGTAAGACTGCAACTTAAATATAATTTGTTCAGCACTTTTAATATTTGTAAAGTGCCATCCACCATTTCGTATTATTTTTATATTTGAAAATTTTTTATCGGAGAAGAAAGTATCCAACCTATAAAGAGGGTATTTTTTATCTTTAATATTCCTAAGCCATTGAGGACTTTTTAAATATTTTTTTTTACATGACTTTGTACCGATCCAATTAAAATTAGGTAATTTTAAATTGAATTTATAATAAAACATATCTTGACTAAAAAAAATTAGTTTATTTTTTTCGGCTTTAAAATTTACTTTCTCTAAATTAGGAATTTCATCTACATCAGAAATTAAAATCATATCTTCTTTATTTGCTTTTGATAGGCCTTTGAGTATAAAATTTCTTTGACTATTTTCTCTAAATACAGCATTAAAAATATATTTTGTATTTATAACATTTTCGTTATCACTTTTTTTTATTGATTTAATTTGATGAGGTATTTCATCATGAATTATATAAATAATTTTTTTTTTGAACTTCAGAAATTTATTTATATTGAATTTTAATTTTCTTTTTTCACCTTTATGATTGTATTTACTTTCAACTATTACAAAATAATCTACAAAGTTATTAAGTATATTAAGCCTTAAATCTAAAATTAACTCCTCATCAAAATACATGAAACAATCAAATATTTTCATACAAATCTTTTTTTAATCTCATCTAATCGAAACATAGCAATTTTTATTACTTGTGATTTAGCTTCAATAAATTCTACTTCATAATCATTGTTTACCCTTTTTTTAAAGTTATTAAGTATTTCTTTTTTACTTTTCCCTTTAACAGCAATAATGAAAGGAAATTTAAATTTATTTTTATAATCATTATTAAGCCTTTTAAACTCATGCAACTCTTCTTCCGTGCATGAATTAAGTCGAGCTTCTGTTTGTTCTTTTAACGAAAAATTAGAGAGCGTTTTTTCAATCGCTAATTCTGGATGTAAATTTAATATTTTAATGATTTTTTCATTTGTACAATTTCTATAAAGATTTAGCATTTTATCGATTATATCATCGATATTTTTAAAAGGTTTTTGTTTAAAAACTTTATTTGCAATCCATTCTGATTTCTCAAAAACATTTCCGAAAATTGAATTGAATTCAATCTCAGATAAAGAGTTTAGTTGCTTTGTAAATTTCATTACATCTTTCAGTGAATGTTTTAATATATTTATTATGTAGTTTTTGTATAGTAGTTAAAATAAGTTATGACTAAATTAACAACTCATGTCTTAGATGTTTATTCTGGTAAACCAGGAAAGGGAATTAAAGTTGAACTATATTTTATTGAAGGACAAAAAAGAGAAAAAATAAATTCATTGGTCTTAAATAATGATGGTAGATCTGATCAACCATTAGCTGACAATGAAAAATTTCAAAGTGGAAAATATGAGCTTGTTTTCCACATAGGAGAGTATTTTAAAAATGTAGTTGAGGAAAAAGAGTTTCCATTTTTAGATGAGGTAATCGTTCGGTTTGGTATTTCAAAAAGCAAAGAAAAATATCATATACCTTTACTAGTTTCACCATGGAGCTATTCAACTTACAGAGGAAGTTAATGATTTCTAATACGATCCAATTTGTCCACAATGATAAAATTTTTAAAATAAAAAACCCTGACCCAAATAAAACAATTTTAGATTTTATAAGAAATGATTTAAAAAAAACAGGAACCAAAGAGGGTTGTGCTGAGGGTGGTTGTGGAGCATGCACGGTTGTACTTGGAGAATTAAAAGAAAAAAAAATAGTCTATAAATCAATAAATTCTTGTATAAGTTTTTTACCTATAATAGATCAGAAACAATTAATTTTAATTGAAAACTTATCTGTTCAAAAAAATAAATTGCATCCAATACAGCATGCCATGGTAAAATTTCATGGATCTCAATGTGGATTTTGTACTCCTGGTTTTGTTATGTCTATGTTTGCAATGTATAAAAATTTTTCTAATTTTAATGATGAAACAATAGATGAAACTTTATCAGGAAATTTATGTCGATGTACTGGTTATAGACCAATTATAAATGCTGCCAAAAGTTTAAACTCAAAAGATTATAATGATCATTTTAAAAAAAATGAAAAAAAAATCGTAAATTTACTTAAACAAATAAAAGAGAGAGATATTGAAATTTCCTATAGAGATAAAAAATATTTTGCTCCAAAATCTCTGAGCAATTTAAAAAAAATTATAAAAGAAAATCATAACACTAAATTTTTAAGCGGAGGTACAGATCTATCTTTAGAGGTAACGAAAGAAAGAGGTGATATTAAAAAAATTATTTCGCTCAATTCAGTAAAAGAATTAAAATTTGTAAAAATAACAAAAAACTTTATTGAAGTAGGTTCTGGTGTATCACTTTATGAATTTCAAAATTTAATTAAATCGTATTATTCTGATTTTTATGAAATTCTTAAAAGATATGGATCTGTTCAGATTCGTAATGTTGGTACTTTAGGTGGAAATATAGTTACAGCTTCCCCAATTGGGGATTCTCTTCCTTTATTACTGAGTTTAGATAGTAAAATAAAAATACAAACACTAAGAAAAATCATAATTATTCCTTTAAATGAGTTTTTTTTATCTTACAGAAAAACAAAACTCAAAAAAGGAGAATTTTTATATTCAATAAAAATACCAATCAATAAACAAAATCATTTTAAAGCATATAAAATTTCAAGAAGATTTGACGATGATATATCATCTGTATGTGCCTCATTTAATTTTTTAATTAAAAAAAATGTTATTTTAAAAGCTAATATTGCTTATGGAGGAATGTCTGAAATTCCTAAAAGGGCTTATACAATTGAAAAAGCACTTATAAACTCTACTTTTTGTGAGGAAACTTTTTTTAAGGCAAAAAATCTAATAGATAAGGACTTTTCACCAATTGATGACATGAGAGCAAGTAAAAATTACCGGGTAGATGTAGCAAAAAATTTGATTATGAAATTTTTTTACGAAGTGAGTAATAAAAAAAATTTGAGGGTAAATTCGTGAAAAATAATCATATATTTAGTAGAAATTTATCACACGACAGTGGAACTAAGCATGTTTCTGGTTTAGCAGAATATACAGATGATATTAATGAACCGTTAAATACACTTTATGGCGCCATAGGATGGAGCAAAAAGGCTCATGCAAAAATTAAAAAAATTGATCTTAAGGATGTAATTAAAAGCGAAGGTGTAAATGCGATTGTTACACATTTGGATATACCAGGACGAAATGATGTTGGTCCTGTATTTGATGGAGACCCTATTTTTCCAGTTTCAAAAGTTGAGTATTATGGTCAACCACTATTTGCAGTGGCAGCAACTTCTACTGAGCTGGCTAGAAAAGCAGTGCTTAAGGCAAAAATTGTTTATCGAGAATTAAAACCAATTATTTCAATTGATGAGGCTTTAAATAAAAACAATCTATTATTTAAACCACGAATTATAAAAAAAGGTGATCCTGTAAAAAAAATTTTAAAATCAAAGAATAGACTCACTGGAAAATTTACTACTGGTAGCCAAGAACACTTCTATTTAGAGGGTCAAGTAGCATTAGTTATTCCTAGAGAAGATAATAATTTTCTGGTTTACAGCTCAACCCAGCATCCTTCTGAAACTCAACAAATTATTTCCAAAATGTTAAATCAAAAAAGTAATTCTGTTGATGTTATGGTGAGAAGAATTGGAGGTGGCTTCGGAGGCAAAGAAACTAATTTTATAACTTCAGCAATTTGTTCTTTGTTATCCCATAAAACAAAAAAACCTATTAAGCTTAGATTAGACAGAGATGATGACATGATAATTACTGGAAAAAGACATGACTTTTTTTCAGATTATGAAGTTGGTTTTAATGATGATGGTCGAATAAATGGTTTAAAATTAAAACTTGCATCAAGATGTGGAATGTCTCCTGATTTATCCCTTGCAATAAATGAACGAGCTTTATTACATATAGATAATGCTTATTTTTTAAAAGATATTGAGGTAAAAAATTATCTATGTAAAACTAACACAGCATCTTCCACTGCGTTTAGAGGATTTGGTGGAAATCAAGGGATGATGGCCATTGAAAACATTATAGATAATATTTCCAGATATCTTAAAAAAGATCCAGCTGATGTGAGAAAAATAAATTTCTATGGAAAGAAAAATAAAAATATTACTCACTACGGGATGAAAATAAAAGATAATGTAATTAATGAATTATTTGAGGAATTAAAATCAAAATCAGATTATAAAAATAGAGTAAAAAAAATAAATAATCACAATAAAAAAAATAAGTTCAAGAAAAAAGGTATTGCCATAACTCCAGTAAAGTTTGGAATTTCATTTACAACAATTCATCTAAATCAGGCTGGAGCATTAGTGCATATTTACACTGATGGAAGTGTTAATATGAACCATGGTGGCATCGAAATGGGTCAAGGCACACATACAAAAATTGCCCAATTAGTATCACATGCACTTGGATTACCTTATGAAAGAGTGCAAATTTCCGCAACAAATACTTCAAAGGTTCCAAATACCTCTGCTAGTGCAGCTTCTTCTACTACAGACCTTAATGGTGCTGCCACTTTAAATGCTGTTTCAAAAATAAAATCTAATTTGAATAACTTTATTAAAAAGAAATATAAAATCTTCTCTAAGATTGAACCTACATATAAAAATGGAAATATATTAATTGGTAATAGAGTTTTTGATTTTGACCATATTGTAAAAGAAGCTTATTTAAATAGGGTTTCTCTTTCATCATCAGGATTTTATTCAACACCAAAGATAAATTTTGATAAAAAAACTTTTAAAGGTAGACCATTTTATTACTTTTGTTATGGATCAGCAGTAACTGAGGTTACAATCGATACTCTTACTGGAGAAAGTAAATTAGACAGAGTTGACATATTACACGATGCTGGAAATGCAATTAATCCAGCTCTTGAACATGGGCAGATAGAAGGTGGCTTTGTTCAAGGTCAAGGATGGCTTACAATGGAAGAAGTTGTTTGGGAAAAAAATGGTAAAATTAAAACTTATTCTCCTTCAACATATAAAATACCTGCTGTGACTGATATCCCAAAAATATTTAATGTAGAAATTTTTAAGGATGGAATGAATATAGAAAAAGTTGTTAATAAAGCAAAAACAACCGGCGAACCTCCTTTAATGTTAGCCATGAGTGTATTTTTTGCAATTAAAGATGCAATAGCTTCTATATCTAATCACAAAATAATACCTGAATTAGATGCACCAGCAACTGCAGAAAAAATATTGTTGAGTATAAAAAAGTTAAAAAATATAATTTAGATTATGATCAATAATTCAAAATTTATGCTAAAGGCCATTGAGCTTTCGATACAAAGCGCAAAATTAAAAGGTGGTCCATTTGGATGTGTAATTGTAAAAAATAATCAAATAATTGCTGAGGGAAACAATCAGGTTACTTCTAATAATGACCCAACAGCTCATGCAGAAATTGTAGCTATAAGAAATGCTTGTAAAAAATTAGGGAATTTTTTTTTGAAAGGATGTGATCTTTATACAAGTTGTGAACCTTGCCCAATGTGTTTGTCAGCAATTTATTGGTCCCATATAGATAATATTTTTTATGCTAACACTAGAAAGGATGCAGCGGATATAGATTTTGATGACTCGTTAATATACGCGGAAATAAATAAAGACATAGATAAAAGAATTATTAAAATGAATCAAATTAATAGAGAAGAGGCATTAGAAGCGTTTAAAATTTGGCAAAATAAAGAGGATAAGATAAAATATTAAATGGAAGCACTAGCTTACGCATTAAAGTGGTCAGAAGCGATTTTAAGATGGGGACATGTACTATTTGCAATTTTATGGGTTGGAAATAGTTTTTTATTTAATTATTTAGACAATAAGCTTAATAAAAATATTTCTTCAAAAGATATTGATGGTGAAGGTTATTTAATGCATTCAGGTTTTTTTTATAAATTATCTAGATTAAAAATCTCACCAGACAAATCTTACCTAAATCAACTTGTAATTTTCAAATGGCAAAGTTATTTAACATTTATAACAGGAATGTTGCTTTTAGCCGTTTTATATTATTATAATTCAGGGATATTAATGGTTGATAAAAGAGTGTTGGTTTTATCGCCAATTTTAGCTGTTAGTTGCTCAATTTTATCTTTGGTTTTTTCTTGGATAATTTATGATTCTATTTGTAAATCAAATCTAATTAATAATAATTTTTTATTTTTAACACTAATGTTAATTTTATTAGGTTTAATATCTTTTGGTCTGACAAAAATTTTTGGAGCTAAGTTTGCTTTTTTAAGTGTTGGATTAATAATTGGTACAAATATGTTTGCCAATGTTTTCACTGTTATAATTCCAAATCAAATGAATATAATCAACAGTAGTAAAAAAGATCAAAAATTTGATATGAGTCTATCTTTAGCCGCAAAACAAAGATCGATACATAACAATTATTCTACGTTTTTAGTGCTATTTATAATGCTTTCAGGTCATTATAGTTTTATAGTTTATCATAAATATAATTGGTTAATTTTATGTTTAATTGGAGTT
>CABXTP010000017.1 GCA_902515175.1 uncultured Pelagibacteraceae bacterium | reverse complement strand
AAATAATGACTCTAGAGCAACAAGTAAACCATCTCCCGTCGTTGCAAATTTTCCTAGAATAATATGACCAGATTGTTCACCTCCTAAATTAAATTTATATTTTTGCATTTTTTCTTTAACATATCTATCTCCAACCTTTGCTCTAATAAATTTTATTCCTTGATTTTTTAAAAATTTCTCCAAACCATAATTAGACATTAATGTTCCAACAACACCACCTTTTAACATTTTTTTACTTTTCCATCTTGATGCTAAAGCTGCAATTATTTGATCTCCATCAACTATATTGCTTTTTTCATCACACATTATAATTCTGTCAGCATCCCCATCCAGTGAAATACCGATGTGAGCTTTATATTTTTTAACAGCTGATTTAATATTTTTAGGAAATGTTGAACCACATTTTTTATTAATATTTAAACCATTTGGATTTACACCAATTGGAATTACTTTAGCACCTAGGGATCTTAGCAATTCTGGACCTGCTTTATAACCAGCACCATTTGCACAATCAATTACAATTCTTAATCCCCGTAAATTAAACTCCTTAGTAAAATTTTTTTTTAATATTTTAATATAGTCTTTAGTTCCAGTTTCTAACCTATTCACTCTTCCTAATTTTTCAGCTTTTGAAAGATTTCTTGTTATTTTTCTATCAATTAAATTTTCAATTTTTCTCTCAATTTTATCTGATAATTTCATTCCATCTGGACCAAAAAGCTTTAACCCATTATCGTAATGAGGATTATGCGATGCAGTTATCATGATTCCCATATTTGCCTTCATTACCTTAGTAAGCATAGCCAATCCATTAGAAGGTAAAGGTCCTAAGGTATATACATGCATACCTGCTGAGGTTAAACCTGAAACAAGAGCGGGCTCTAAAGTGTAACCAGATAATCTCGTATCTTTCGCAATAATTGCTGTTTGTTTTTTCTTTTTTTGAGACTTAAAATATGTTCCGCTTGCTAGACCAAATTTAAAAAACATGTCTCCATTTATATTGATACTGTTAACTGCTCCTCTAATTCCATCGGTACCAAAATATTTTTTTTTCATTTATTATTAAATATTTTTTTAAATACTTTTATTCCTTGAGTTAATTCATTAACATCATGCACCCTAAGAATCTGTACCCCCTGCATGATTAAATAAATTGAAGAGGATATTGTTCCACCAAATCTGATTTTACTATCATTTTTTCCAGAAAGTTCTTTAATAAATCTTTTCCTAGAATTTCCAACAAGTATAGGAAAACCTAAGGAATGAAAAATAGAAATATTCTGTATTAAGCTCATATTATGTTTCAAGTTTTTTCCAAAGCCAATTCCAGGATCTAATATAATATTATTATGTTTAATACCATTTAATCTTAGTAATTTTATTTTCTCTTCAAAATAGTCATAGATATCTAACAGGACGTTTTTATAGCTTGGTTTTTTTTGCATATTTCTTGGTGTTCCTTTTGAATGCTGAATTACGAATGGAATTTTGTAATTTTTTAAAATATTTATACTTTTAGTGTCATGTTCTAATCCTGAAACGTCATTAATTAACTTAACTCCTAATAATATACCTTTCTCCATAATATTTGATTTCCGTGTATCTAAAGATATTGGAATTTTTTTTCCTATTGATTTTAAAATTTTATTAATTCTTTTCCACTCTATCTTTTCACTAATCGCTTTAGATCCAGGTCTGGTAGATTCACCTCCAACATCTATCAAGTCTGCTCCATAATAAAATAAATCAAATGCGCGTTTTAAACCTTTCTTATTTGTATTAAATTTACCTCCATCAGAGAAACTATCTGGTGTAAGATTTAATACGCCTAATAAATTCGGAATTTTTTTAAAATCCAAATTAGAAAAATTTTTTTTTTTTGAGGAGATATTTTTTAAATCTGAGATAACTTGATTTTTTATTTTTTTTGGCAATTTATTAATTTGCTTGATATTAATTTTTTTTTTTGAGTATCTTGTTAAAATTTCAATCTGATCAAATGATATTTCCTTATTCTGATTTAATGGGATGGTTATTTTTTTTTTTATTAATTCTCTTGATTGATTCCCGTAATAGAAATTACACGCTCTTGTGTAATATCTCATCATTAAATTTTTAGTGAACTATTTTTGGTTTAAGTCCTAGGGAACTTAAGGCTGAGTTATTTTCATCTTCAACCTTTATGTCTTCTTTATCTTTTGGATAAATATTTTTATTTATCAAATTTTCAATCTCTTCACCTGTTAAAGTCTCGTAAGTAAGTAGTGCTTTTGCAAGTTTATGGAGATCATCAATTTTTTCTGTTAACACTTTTCTTGCTCTATCATAACCTTTATCTACAATTTTTCTGATTTCTGAGTCGACTTTTCTTGCAGTTTCCTCTGACATATTTTGTTGTCTGGCTACAGATCTACCAAGAAAAACCTCTTCTTCATTTTCACCATATGCAACTGGACCTAACTCTTTACTTAATCCCGCTTTCATTACCATTGCTCTAGCTCGTTTGGTAACTTGCTCAATATCACTTGACGCTCCAGTAGTGACTTTATCATGGCCAAAAATAATTTCCTCAGCAACTCTCCCACCCATAGCGATTGCTATTTGAGCATGAAGTTGCTCTCTTGTTTGTGACAACTCATCTCTTTCTGGAAGTTGCATCACCATTCCAAGTGCTCTTCCTCTAGGAACGATCGTAGCTTTGTGAATTGGATAAGCAGCGTTTTCATTAAGTGTGCATATCGCGTGTCCTGCTTCATGATAGGCTGTTAAAGTTTTTTCCTCTTCTGTCATTACCATTGATCTTCTTTCTGCACCCATCATAACTTTATCTTTTGCTTCTTCAAATTCATTTAGAGTAACTATTCTTTTATTTTTTCTTGCGGCTAATAAAGCAGCTTCATTTACTAAATTCGCTAAATCTGCACCTGAAAATCCTGGAGTCCCTCTTGCAACAGTTCTAAGATTTACATCTGGGGCCATTTTTATTTTTTTTACATGTACTTTAAGAATTTTTTCTCTACCAATTATATCTGGGTTTGAAACTACAACTTGTCTATCAAATCTTCCAGGTCTTAGTAAAGCTGGATCCAAAACATCTGGTCTATTAGTTGCGGCTATGATTATAACACCTTCATTAGTATCAAAGCCATCCATTTCAACAAGAAGTTGGTTTAGAGTTTGCTCTCTTTCGTCATTACCACCTCCTAAACCTGCACCCCTACTTCTTCCGACAGCATCAATTTCATCTATAAAAATTATACACGGGGAATTTTTTTTTCCTTGTTCAAACATGTCTCTAACTCTCGAAGCTCCTACACCAACAAACATCTCAACAAAGTCTGACCCTGAAATTGTAAAAAAAGGTACAGCAGCTTCTCCTGCGATAGCTCGAGCCAACAATGTTTTACCCGTTCCAGGAGGACCTACCAATAATGCACCTCTTGGAATTTTACCACCTAACCTACTAAATTTTTTTGGATCTTTTAAAAATTCAACTATCTCCTCAACTTCTTCTTTTGCTTCCTCAACACCTGCTACATCATTAAAAGTTACTTTTCCTTTTAACTCATTCATCATTTTTGCTTTTGACCTACCAAAGCCCATGGCACCACCTTTACCGCCTTGCATTTGCCTCATAAAGAAAATCCACACTGCAATTAATAATAACATTGGGAACCAAGATAGTAGTACCCCAAACAAAGATGGCATTTTTTCTTCAATTGGTGCTGCGGAGATACTTACTCCTTTGTCAGAAAGTTTCTCAATTAAATTTGGATCGTTTGGAGCGTAAGTAGAAAAACTGTTTCCATTAGAATACACTCCTTTAATATTATTCCCCTGTATCTCCACTTTTAATACTTCTCCCTTATCAACTGAAATTAAAAAATCAGAAAAGATTATTTGATTTCCGCCTCTAATGTTTGATTGTGGATTCTTGAACATATTGTATAGGCCAATAGTTAAAAAAACTATGATTGCCCACATTGCTAGATTTTTTAAATTCATGAGTATAAAATAAGAATTATTCCAGATTTAACAAGTGTGAAAATTAGCATTCTTTCGAAATAATAACCGTTTGATTCACTTTTTTAATAATACATCCACCTAATGTTTCCTTAACTAGGACATTATTGCCAATTTTTTTTAAAATATTATCTATTTTTTTACCTCTAACTGGGTTGTACCTACCCCCTATCAACCTAATAGAATCTGATAGAGATCTAAAAATTACCTCATAAGGGTTTTTAAAGAATTTTTCATTCAAGATAAGTTGTTTTTTTTTTTGATTAAAAAAAGAATTTATTTTTATATTTTTCTCAACAAAAAAAGATATGGCTTGATTTGATTTTCTTAAATTTTTAGTAGTTAAAAATAACTTACTTTTGTCAAATCCTTCTTCTTTTAAATTGCTAATAAGATTTCTAACTCTTACTCTTGTAAAGTTCAAATTTTCATTTGAAGGATCTTCAATAAAAAAATTAAAAACATATTTTGAAATAAAAATTAAATCAGTTTTATCAAATGCTATTAATGGCCTAATTAATTTTATATCTTCAATTTTTTTGATTTTTTCAAAAGATGCTATCCCTTTAAGTCCACTTCCTCTTATAATTCTTATAAAAAAATTTTCGTAAAGATCATCTATATGATGGCCAAGTAGAAGATTATTTATCTTCTTTTTTTTACATTCAGAAAATAATAATTCATATCTTTTTTTTCTAGCTATAGACTGAATATTTGTTTTAGGTTTTTTGCCATTCCAATTAAAAATTTGAGCTTTTATTTCTAATTTTTTTAATTCATTTTTGACTTTTTTAGCCTCAACTGAGGAGTCTGCTCTAAGTTTGTGGTTAATTATAAAAAATTTTACTGATAATTTATGTTTTATTGAGTAAACTTTAGAGAGAAATGCCAAGGCTAGACTATCTGGTCCGCCAGATACTGCTACAGCAAATTTATCATTAATTGCTAACTCTTTTTCAAATAAATCAAATAAATATTTAATTTTTTTGTTTGATAATTTTTTAAGTAAGACCTTATGAGTTTTGATTACATTCAAATTTTTGAGACTCATATTTAGCCTTTTGGATTACAGACTGATTAGCTTTTGGGTATTGTTTTTCAACACCATTTATCATTTTACATCCTTGATCTTTCTCTCCTATCTGCACCATTGATACACCAAGTTTTAATAAATTTATTGGAGCTTTTTCCCCTTTGGGATATTTTTGATATCCCTCTAAATATGCTGAAGCTGCATCAGTATAAAGTTGTCTTATTCTAAAAGTTTCTGCATACCAATACTGTGCATTTCCTGCTAACTCATGTTTGGGGTTTTCCAAAACAAATTCTCTAAATGCTCTTTCAGCAGTTGGGTAGTCTCCTACTTTTAAAAAACTAGTGGCAAATTCATATTGTTTTTGTGGATCAATATCTGGTAATATTTTTTCTTCAGCTTGAAACGTTTCTGTTACTATAGTAGCTGTTGTTTCAATTGATTGAATTTGTTGCTCAGTTTCTGTAGTAGTATTATCCTTATAAGTTATAGAACCTAAATCTTGAGGTTCTGAAGATCCTGGAAGTATCTCTTCACTTTGATCATTAGTTTTTTTAGATAATTTATTTGTATTACCATCTAATGTTAAATTGCTTTCAATATCTTGAAATCTTAATTGATTGTCAGCTTGTACCTTTGATAATCTATTAGACAATTTATCTAATTTAAAATTTATTTCCTCAAATCTATTTGTAAGTTCTTGAAATTGATTTTCAATTTCTGATAATTTTAATAAGTGTCTTGTAAGAACATCCTCTGCATTTGCATCTAAATTAGAGGTATTAATCGAATTATTATTCAATTCAGATGTTCCAGAATAAACTGCTCTTTCTAAAGTTTTTAAATCCTTTTGAATTAATTTAAGAGTTTCATAAATATTATGATTTTCAGCTAAGGAATAAGAACAGAAAATTAAATTAAATACTAAAGTTATTTTAATGTAAAAAAAATTACTAAAATTTTTCATATTATAATTTAGTTTATGTCTATAATAATGGCAAAAAAAAGACCTCTTAAACAGATGCTTAAGAGGTCTTTAAATTTAAAATAATATGGTTAGTTTGCTTTAACTGTAACAGATCTTCTATTTTTTGACCAAGCTAAAGGATTAGATCCTGAATCAACTGGTCTTTCTTTACCATAACTTAAAACAGAGATCCTGTCTGAAGATATTCCATAAGTCATTAGATAATCTTTAGCAGCATTAGCTCGTCTTTCACCTAAAGCCAAGTTGTACTCTCTTGTACCTCTTTCATCAGCATGACCCTCTAACACAACTGTGATGTCTGAATTTTTTCTTAACCAAGCAGCTTGTTTTCTTAAAGTCTCTCTTGAAGCTGTTGTTAAAACTGACTCATTAGTTGCAAAGAATACTCTATCAGGAACACCTGAAGCTAAGTATTCTACAGTATCAGTCCCTGTATAAACGTCACCTTGCATTTGACCTGTTGAAACTTTTTTAGTTGCACAAGCACTCAATGCTAAACACGCAAAAACAACTAATAGTGAATTTTTTAGAATTTTGTTTAATTTCATTTTTGCTCCTAATTCAATATTTTTATAACTTATCTTTTCACAACTAATTAGATGTTTCAAGGTGAAAAATCAAGAACTTTGGCGTTAATTACTTAATAATGATGACCATGATGGGTCTGAACCGTCTGTAGGTGTCTTAATCTTTCTTTCATTATAACCAGTCAGGTCAATTGACCATAATTTTGCTGAAAATCCCTTACCGTCTGAATCTGTCTTTGTTTCTCTATAAAAAATTAATACCCTTCCATTTGGAGACCAAGAAGGTGCTTCTTGATAAAAATTCTCAGTCAATAATCTCTCACCACTTCCATCTGTTCTCATTACACCGATATAAAACTTTCCTTTGTGTAATTTTGTAAAAGCAATAAGGTCTCCTCTTGGAGACCACACTGGTGTTCCATAGATCCCATTTCCAAAAGATATTCTTTTCACTTTACTTCCATCGCTCTTCATTACATATATTTGTTGATAACCGCTTCTATCAGAATTAAAGCAAATATATTTTCCATCAGGCGAGTATGAAGGTGAAGTATCAATAGATGGATGATTTGTAATTTTTTCTACGATTCTATTTTCTAAATCCATAGTGTAAATATCTGAATTTCCATCTTTAGCAAAACTCATTATGATTTTTTTTCCATCTGGGGAAAATCTAGGAGCAAAGGTCATGCCAGGGAAATCTCCAACCACTTCTTGCATTCCAGTTTCAATATCTAATAAATAAACTCTAGGAAGATTTCTAAAATAGGAAAGATAAGTTACCATCTGACTAGTTGGATTAAATCTTGGTGTTAACACTAATTCATTTCCAAGAGTTAGAAATTTATTATTAGCTCCATCCTGATCCATAATTGCTAATTTTTTAATTCTTTTTGTTTTTGGTCCTTCTTCTGCTACATAAATTATTCTTGTATCAAAATATCCTTTTTCCCCTGTTAATCTTTCATAAACTTGATCAGAGATTATATGGCCTACTCTTCTCCAATTATTTGGCACAGTTGTAAATGCAAGCGCCATCATCTCCTTTGCTGCTAAAACATCCCACAATCTAAATTCAACTCTCAACTTTTCATCAATGTATTCAACTTTTCCAGTAATCAGTGCTTGTGCTTTAATTAAATTCCAATCCTCAAATCTTGGTTTCAAATTTGCAATATCGGGCGCTTGTAAAAAAGCATCTTTGTTTAGTGGGTTGAATAAACCTGAAGTTTTTAAATTATTCTCTACAATTGCTGAAATTTCCAAACCTATATTTTTTTTAGTCAAAAGTTTTTGAAAACTTTTTCTTGAATTATCGTCAATAGATAATGGTGAGACAGCTATGGGAAGTGGATTAAGATTTCCTCTTGTAATATCTACTTCAATTAAACCAAATGAATTTTTTGGTGCTATAAACAAAATTAATAATAAAATAATATATTTTTTCATATTTTTAGACTAACCTTTAAGCATTTCACTTGCATCAAAATTTAATTGTAACTCTTTCCACCGTTCATATCCAGTACTAGGAACTCTCAACGGCTGGCATAGTTTTACAGCTCTAAGTGCACTTTCAGCCAAAACTTTATAGAAACCTTGACCTGGCTTGTTCATTCTAGCGTGATCTAAAATTTCAGACTTGATGACAGAACCATCCGGTTTTAACTCTAGCTTAATTCTTACTAATAAATTTTTATCATATGGCAAACCAAGTGGAATACTCCAACAACCAAAAATTTGAGCTTTTAAAGCGTCTTCTTCACTTAAAGATAATCCAGTATTTTCTAAATTTTTTACTGTATCTTGTGAGATACTATTAATTTTTTTTGTTGTAGTGGCCGTTTCCTCTTTTGATTTGTCAATTAATGCAGCTATATTATCCAAATCAAACAATTCCTCTTTCTCAAATTCTGAAACCTGTTTAACCTCATTATCAATTTTTTCAGGGTTTTGAGTTTCATCTTTGATTTTCTCAACTTTTTCTACTTCGTCATCAGGCATTGGAACAGCATCCGGTTTTTTTTTCTTGACCTTTTTAGGGGGGGCTTGTTCTGACACTATCTTTTTTTCTTTCTCTTTAACTTTTTCTATAATTTTTTTTGCTTTTGGCGCATAAGGAATATTTGTTTTCTCAGTAATTTGAATTAATTCAACTGATATTATTGGAGGTAAATCTATTGGTTTTTTTGATAAAAATGGAAGACTCATAGCAGTTATAATAATTAAAAATATATGTAAAACAGAAGAGGCTATTAAACTTCTATTCACGATTAAAATTACCTTTCTTTATACGGCTCTGAAATTAACGCGACTTTTGTAAAACCTGATCCGGACAACAAACCCATTATCTCAAGCACTCTACCATAATTTATAGTTTTATCACCTCTTACGTAAATTCTTGTATCAGTCCTATTTTTTGAAACAGCTAATACTTTCGCAATAATTTTATCATAATCAACTTTTGATTCTTGTATAAATATTTCACCTTTAGAATTTATTGATAAAGTTAAAGGTTCTTGTTCTTCAGGAAGTGAGTCAGCAGAACTTTCCGGCAAATCAACTTGTACTCCAACAGTTAGAAGAGGTGCTGTAACCATAAAGATGATTAATAAAACTAACATTACATCTACAAAAGGTGTAACATTTATTTCACTCATTGGCTCTTTACCTGAACGATTTAATTTAAATGCCATTATTATTTAAATGATTGAAATAAATCTTTTAGAAAAACTTTCTAATTTTTGAGAATATTTTTTAGACTCATTGTTAAATCTATTATAGGCAATTACAGCAGGGATGGCTGCTAATAAACCAAGCGCAGTAGCAAACAACGCTTCAGCTATTCCTGGAGCTACAATTGCAAGACTTGTATTTCTTGAAATAGCTATTGATTGAAATGAGTTCATGATACCCCAAACAGTTCCAAATAACCCAATAAACGGGGCAGTTGATCCCACGGTCGCTAAAAAAGAAAATCCTTTTTCAATCTTTGACATTTGTTTTTCTATACCAACTTCTAGCATGCTACTAATTCTTTCCATTAGATTAGATTTTGATTTAGATTTTAATAAACTCTGCATAGATTCTTTAAATAAAGATGCCATTGGATCCTCAACCTTATTTGGTAAACTATTATAAAAAGTTTCTGCTGATTTTGATTTCCAGAATTTTTCCTCAAACTCCTCAGATGAAGAATTTATTTTTTTAAATAACTTAAATTTTTCAAAAATGATTGCCCAAGAATATATTGAACAAGCTATAAGTATTATAATTACAGATTTAACAATTATATCGGCTCTTAAAAAAAGATTCATCAAAGAAAAATCAGCACTTGATGCTAATCCTACTGCCTGAGTCGAAATATCTGCTTCCATATTAAATTCTTTTCACACTCAAATGTGTCATTAATTTGACTCCTTAAAACAACCTATTACTCTAATCTGAAGGTTTCATAGTAATAGCTTGCAATCAAAATAGCGTCTGCTTTATTAATGTCCTTCTTTTTCGACAAATTTGAGGAAAAATAGGGAAATATCTCAATTGCTTTAGATCTACTCGCATCTTTATGAGAATTAATTAAATTAAAATATTTTTTCCATTTTGCAGGTCTTATAAAATACATTGATAATTGCATTGCTGAACATATGCCTTTTAAAATGCCAAAAGATTGGCCAAAATTAAACATGCTGGTTACACCTTGTCCCGGCATAGCTGAAACTTGTTCAATGATAACTTTAATGTCTTTCTTATCGATATTTTTTATACGATTAGAAATTTCATTATAAACTTGAGAACCATTTACTTGTCTTTTATTTTTTTTTCCTTCAATCATTGTTGGCATATCTATAACATCTAAAATTTTTCCATCTTTAAAGAAACAAATTGATCCTGAAATACCTGGGTCTATACTTATTATCAACATTAGATCTTATTTAATTGAGCATTTGAAAAAATATTTTGAACATCATCATCATCCTCTAATGTTTCAAAAAATTCTATCAAATTTGATTGATTATCTTTAGATACAGTTATTTTATTAAGTGGTACCCATTCTATTTCAGTTGAAATAAAATTATCTATCCTTTTTTCTAAATTTTTTTTAACATTATAAATTTCATTTACTGTACAATGTATTTCATGATATTTCTCTGCAGAAATACATTCATCTGCACCTGACTCTATTGCAAGTTCAAAAATTTCATCTTTAGATATTTCATTTAAATATATTTTAATAACCCCTAGTTGAATAAAATTGTGGGATGCTGAACCTAATGTTCCAAGGTTACCACCTGCTTTTTGAAAAATTGTTCTAATGTTTGAAGCAGTTCTATTTTTATTATCTGTTAAAGTTTCAACAATCACAGCAATTTTTTCCGGTCCAAATCCCTCATATCTTAAGTTTTCAAAATTAGACTGTGTATTTATCGTAGATTTATTAATTGCTCTCTCAATATTATCTTTTGGCATATTTGCTGACCTAGCAGCTTGAATTGCAGATCTTAACCTGGGGTTTATTGCGGGATCTTTGTCTCCAAGTTTTGCTGCTACAGTAATTTCTTTAGATAATTTTGAAAAAATTTTTGACCTTTGTTTGTCGGCTTTACCCTTTTTATGTTTGATCCCGGCCCAATGTGAGTGTCCAGCCATAATTTTAATGTGTATTTTTTAAATGTTTACCAAAAATATAACTTTCTATATTTGTAGCTAATCCTGTTTCTATATTACAATCAACAATAACTCCACTTAAAGTAGCTTCTCCATTAGCTGGGAAGTGCTTAGAAGATTTTTCTTTTAAAAATTTATTAATAGAATTTTCTTTATCCATGCCTATTACAGAATCATAGTCTCCACACATTCCTGCATCAGTTTGAAATCCCGTCCCCTTTTTTAAAATCCGTGCATCATTTGTTGGTATATGTGTGTGCGTACCTATCACTAAAGTTGCTTGTCCATCAAAATATTGGCCAATTGCATTTTTTTCGCTTGTGATTTCACCATGGAAATCAACTATTAATAGATCATAATTTTGTTTTAATTTATAATTTTTAGTGAATTTTTTTGATATAGCAAAAACGTCATCACATTTTTTCATAAAAACATTGCCCATTAAATTTAATACGCCTATCTTAATATTTTTAGAAGTTTCGAAAATTTCAAAGCCTTTTCCTGGGCATGGTTCATAGAAATTATACGGTCTTAAGAGTCTATTTTCATTCTCTATGTAATTTAATATTTCTTTTTGATCCCAGACATGATTTCCTGTTGTTATTACGTTAACACCACAATTATAAAAATCTTTACAAGTCTCTATATTAATACCAACACCTGAGCTAGAAGAATTTTCACCATTAACAATTACAAAATCAATATTTTTTTTTTCAATCTCAGATTTAAGATTTTTCAATATCTTTGAAGTTCCCGTCAAACCAACCACATCACCTAAAAATAATATCCTCATTAATATATTTTTTTTTCTGTAACTATATGATCTAATCTTATGTCATATTTGCTAATTGGTATTTTTTGCATCTTTTGAAAAGTATTTGCTATACCTATTTTAATGATTTTATTTTTTTTAAATTTTGCAAGATACCTATCATAATAACCTCCTCCATAGCCAAGCCTATTTCTGTTTTTGTCAAAAGCTACCAGGGGTATTAATAAGATATTAGGATAAATTACTTTTTTAGATACAGGTTCAGGAATGCCGTATTTATTTATAGATAGTGGATCATTAACAGACCACTCAAAAAAATCCATTTGATTCCTTGTTCCAATTTTAGGTAAAGAAATTTTATATTTTTTTCTTTCAAAAAATTCTAATATTTCGAGTACATCAATTTCATAATTATAAGGATAATAACCACCTATAACCATCTTATTTTTGTTAAGGCTTCTCAAAAATTTTGAAAATTTATTTTTATTAATTGAAAAATTTTTTAAAAAATATTTTTTTCTGATTTTCAAAATTTTTTTTCTTATTTCAGATTTATTCACAGATTTATTTTAATTAATTTTCTATATTGGCCCTATCAACAAAATTTGAAATTTCATCAGCTGCCTCATCAATTAATCTTTCATAATTTTTTTGAGTATTTTCAATATCTGCTTTTAGATCAATATAATTATTATTCAATTCACTTATTTCTTTTTCTTTTTGATCTTTATAATCATAAACTAGTCTCT
>CABXTP010000016.1 GCA_902515175.1 uncultured Pelagibacteraceae bacterium | reverse complement strand
CATTACTTTAGATGCTTCTTTTGCAACTTCTGTGAATGAAAAACATGATATTAACATACTTTTTAAAAAGTTTTCTCTGCTTGTATTTAAATATTCACCCGATAATTCTGATTTATCGGAGAATGCTACAGCGTGAACAACAAAATCAATTTCTCCCCACTTAGACTTTATATCTTCAAATAATTTTATAACTTCGTCTTTTTTTTCCACATCACAGCTAAATGTTACTTTTGAATTTAATTTTTCCGCCAATGGTATTACCCTTTTTTTTAGAGCATCTCCTAAATAGGTAAATGCAAGTTCAGCACCAGCCTCAGCAAGTTTTTGCGAAATACCCCAAGCTATAGATCTTTCGTTTGCAACTCCCATTATTAATCCTTTTTTACCTTTCATTAAACTCATTTTAAACTTTCTCAAAAATTAAGGCAGCATTAGTTCCGCCGAATCCAAAACTATTAGACATAACAGTATTTAATGTTGCATTATTTTCAGTTTTAGCAACTATTGGAAATTTTTTTGCCTCCTCATCCATTTCATTAATATTTGCAGACCCCGCAATAAAATTATTTTTCATCATTATTAAACAATATATAGCTTCGTGAACTGAGGCAGCTCCTAGGGGATGCCCAGATAAAGATTTTGTAGAACTAATTTTTGGAATGTTATCTCCAAATGTTTCTTTAACAGCTTTTAATTCTGTAATATCTCCCACAGGAGTGGAAGTTCCATGTGTATTTATGTAATCAATTTTATTTTTTATTGTTGACATCGCCATTCTCATACATCTAACAGCACCTTCACCTGATGGAGCTACCATGTCGTATCCATCTGATGTTGCACCATAACCAGTTAATTCTGCATACATTTTTGCACCTCTTGCTTTAGCATGTTCATATTCCTCTAATACTAAAACTCCACCACCACAAGCAATTACAAAACCATCTCGGGTTTTATCATAAGCTCTCGATGCTGTTTGTGGTTGATCATTATATTTTGAAGACAATGCAGTCATTGCATCAAACATTGCAGTCATCGCCCAGTGTATTTCTTCACTACCGCCTGCAAAAACAATATCTTGTTTGCCCATTTGAATTAATTCCATTGAATTACCTATACAGTGTCCACTAGTTGCACAAGCCGAACTCATTGTGTAATTAATTCCTTTGATCTTAAAGGGTACAGCAAGAGTTGCTGAAGCTGTACTTGCCATAGTCCTTGGCACTATAAATGGTCCCATTAATTTAGGAGTTTTAGCTCTAGTTTTATCTGCTGCTAAAATTACATTTTCAATTGAAGGGCCACCAGAGCCCATAACTATTCCGGTTTTAAAATTACTCACATCATTTTTCTCTAAACCTGAATCTTCAATAGCTTCTTTCATAGCAATATAATTATAAGCAGATCCTGAACCCATAAATCTGATTGTTTTTCTATCTATATGCTCCTCTAATTTAATATTTGGTTTTCCGTGAATATGACTTTTAAGGTTGTGTTCTTTATATTCTTCAGAAAAAGAAATTCCTGATTTAGAATTAAATAAAGATTTATAAACCTCTTCTTGATTATTACCTAAGCAAGAGACAATACCTAATCCAGTAACAACAACTCTTCTCATTATTTAAATAATCCTACTTTCAAGCCATCAGCCGAATAGATTTTTTTTTCATCTGCCAAAACTACACCGTTCGCTAAACCAACTGTAGTCCCTCCTGGAGACATAATTTTTTTCATATCGATCTCATATTTAACTTTTTTAACATTTTGTAAAACTTCTCCTGTAAATTTTACTGTTCCCACTCCTAAAGCTCTCCCTTTTCCTGGATTTCCAATCCAACCTAGGTAAAAACCAACTAACTGCCACATAGCATCAAGCCCTAAACAACCTGGCATGACTGGATCTTCTTTGAAATGACAGTCAAAAAACCACAAATCTTTTTTTATATCCAACTCAGCTTTTAAAGATCCTTTTTTAAATGCTCCTTTATTATCATTAATTTCAGTTATTCTGTCAAACATGAGCATTGGAGGAAGAGGTAATTTAGCATTTCCGGGACCAAAAAGCTCTCCATTACCACAATTAATCAGTTCATCATAAGTGTATGAGTTTTTTTTCATAAAATTGAGTACCCTTATTACTTGATTTTACAAGTTTATAATATACTTTTTACAGTTGTTTGAACAATTATAACTTATAAGATGTTTAAGTTGTGAAATATATTGAAAAATTAAGAAATTCTGGATTAAGACCAACTAAACAAAGACTTCAAATTTGCCAAGTTTTATTCAATAGTAAAAAAACTTTTCATTTTACAATTAATGATTTAAAAAAAAAAATTGAAAAAGAAATAAATATCAACATTTCTTTAGCAACCATCTATAATACCGTACATGCATTTGAAAACAAAGGATATTTAAAACAAATTCCTATAAATTCCAATCAAACTTATTTTGATACAAATGTCTCAGATCACCACCATTTTTACGATTTAAATGAAGGTAGATTAATAGATTTAGAAAACTCTGATGTTGGACCCATTAACATAAAAAAAAAAATTAATGGAAAAAAAATAAAATCAGTTGAAGTTCTAGTCAAGCTTGAAGCTTAAAAAATTGTTTATACTTATTTTATCCAATTGACACCTTTTTAGAATCATTATAAAGTAGACATATTAAGGAGATACATATGAGCACCGAAAATTTTAAAAAAAAATCATTTAAAGCAGAGCAATTAGGAAAATGCCCAGTTACTGGTGCAGGGACTGAAGCAAAATTTTCTGCGGGCAGAGGTCAGACCAACAGAGACTTTTGGCCAAATAGTTTAAACTTAAAAATTTTAAGTCAACACTCTGAATTATCAAATCCAATGGATAATAAATTTGATTATAAAAAAGAATTCAAAAAACTTAATTATAAAGCTCTTAAAAAAGATTTAAAAAAATTAATGACTAATTCTCAAGAATGGTGGCCCGCAGACTATGGTCATTATGGTCCATTATTCATTAGATTAGCGTGGCATGCTGCTGGAACTTATAGGACAGGTGATGGAAGAGGTGGAGCAGGAACAGGTAATCAACGTTTTGCACCACTAAACGCTTGGCCTGATAATGTTAATTTAGATAAAGCCAGATTACTTTTGTGGCCAATTAAGAGAAAGTATGGAAAAAAAATTTCATGGGCCGACTTATTTATTCTAGTAGGTAATGTGGCTCTAGATTCTATGGGATTTAAAACCTTTGGTTTTGGTGCAGGAAGAAAAGATATTTGGGAACCTGAGGATGATATTTACTGGGGTTCTGAAAAAGAAATGTTAGCTGTAAATAGATATAGTGGAAAAAGAGACTTAGAACAGCCGTTAGGGGCCTCACACATGGGATTAATTTATGTAAATCCACAAGGCCCAGATGCAAACCCAGACCCATTGCTTGCGGCTCATGATATTAGAGAGACATTTGGTAGAATGGCCATGAATGATTATGAGACGGCAGCTTTAGTTGCAGGAGGTCACACATTTGGAAAATCACATGGAGCTGCTCCAGAGTCTCACAAGGGTCCAGATCCAGAGGCATCAAAAATTCAAGATCAAGCAACTGGCTGGAACAGTAATTATAAGTCTGGTAAAGGTGTTGATACAATAAGCAGTGGTTTAGAAGGTGCATGGACGCAAAACCCTATCAAATGGGATATGGGATATTTAGATTGTCTATACGGTCATGAATGGGAATTAACAAAAAGCCCAGCCGGTGCTCATCAATGGACACCTAAGAAAAATGGTCAGGAAATAAAAATGGTTCCAGATGCTCATAAAAAAAATGTCCTACACCCACCGATGATGCAAACTACTGATATCTCTTTAAAAGTTGACCCAAGTTATGGCCCTATAACTAAACACTTTCATGAAAATCCTAAAGAGTTTCATGATGCTTTTGCAAGAGCGTGGTTTAAACTAACTCACAGGGATATGGGACCAAAATCTTGCTATTTAGGAAGTGAGGTGCCGAAAGAGGAACTAATCTGGCAAGATCCAATAGATAAACCAAAGTACAAAATTAAATCAAAAGACATTAAAGATTTGAAATTAAAAATTATAAAATCAAAAATTTCTATATCTGATCTAGTGTTTACAGCGTGGGCTTCAGCCTCTACCTTTAGGGGTTCAGACAAAAGAGGTGGTGCCAATGGTGCAAGAATTTTGTTAGAACCTCAAAAAAATTGGAAAGTAAACAACCCCCAAAAAATAAAAAAAGTAATTGTTTCTTTGAAAAAAATAAAAAATAAATTTGATACTAAAAATAAAAATATTTCAATGGCTGACTTAATAGTTCTTGCTGGAAATGTAGGAATTGAACTTGCTGCAAAAAAAGCTGGCCATAATATAAATGTACCATTTGCTCCAGGTAGAGGAGATGCTAGGCAAGATCAAACAGACGTACATTCTTTTGGATTACTAGAGCCGCAAGCAGATGGATTTAGAAATTATCTAAAAAATTTCTCTAATAATATTTCTGCAGAGGAAAAGTTAATTGATAAGGCAAAATTGATGGGTCTCACAGCACCAGAAATGACAGTTCTGATTGGTGGAATGCGTGTACTTGATACAAATTATGATGGCTCAAAACTTGGTGTCTTCACAAATAAGCCAGGCACTCTTTCAAATGATTATTTTGTAAATCTTTTAGATTTAGGAATCACCTGGAAAGAAACTGATAAATCTGAGCAAGAGTTTTTAGGCACTGATCGAAAAACAAAAAAAATAAAGTGGAAAGGTACTAGAGTTGACCTAATTTTAGGATCTAATTCACAATTAAGAGCGTTAGCTGAAGTTTATGCATGTGAAGACTCAGAGACAAAATTTATTAACGATTTTATATCAGCTTGGGTTAAAGTAATGAATGCAGATAGGTTCGACTTAAAATTAAATTAACCAATACATTTATGGATAATCAACTAGCAAAAGTAAGCTTTGAAGATTTTTATGAGGTTCCAAATTTACGTTTTGATATATTAAAATTAAGAGATGATCTCAATAAGATACTAAAAAACAAAAATTTCAATTCTCCAGGAGTAACTCATTTTGGTGCAATTCCAATAAATCAAATCCCTAATGATCAAGAGTCAATTAAGGGCAATAAAATAAGAGGAAAGTATTGGACTATAGCTGATGATTCGGGAAAGGAGGTTGCTAGAGATATTGATATTGAAGAATCAAAGTATACAAAATTGGTACCCGAATTTGAAAATACTTATTTTAAAGAAGTCTATGAAATATTAAGTAAAAAATTTAAGTTAGGAAGAGTAAGATTACTTCTTAAAGAGCCCAGATCAACTTTGAGCTGGCATAAAGATCCTGAATGTAGACTTCATATTCCTATTATTACAAATAAAGGTTGCTCAATGGTGATTGAAAATGTTGCAAAACATTTACCAGCAGACGGCAAAGTCTGGATTACTAATAATACAAAATATCATAATTTTTTTAATGGAGGAGAACAATCTAGAGTTCATCTTGTTGCATGTGTTTTAGAAAGTCCTTTTAAAAATTAAAATTTAATTTTAGTTAATTAATCCCCAGATATTATCATTTTTTATCCAACCTTTATACTTGTCAGATTTAATTTTACACCACCCATCCGAACATTTTTCAATAACTAGCAATCTGCCATTAATTATTTTTGCAATGGGTTTTGAAAAAATTGTTGGTTTTTCAAATAAAATTTTATTTTCAATATTTATTACAGAATTTATAGGTTTCAATTGTGACCAATGTATCCAACCACTATTATTTTTTAAATCTACAACTCTTCTCCAATTTTCTTTTTTATCAATTTGTTTTAATGGTAGATTTATTTTTTTATATACAAATTTTATAGGTGAGCTAAAACTTGGACCATATCTAACATTTACTTTATTTTTTTTTAAAGATAAAAAAATTTCATCTGCAGAAACAAAAGAGCATAAAACAAAAGATAAAGAAATGATTAAAATTTTTTTTATATTTACTTGCATAAGCAATTCTTTCTCTTATTTAATTTAACTTTTCTAAAACTCAAATTTAAAAAATCCATTATTAAAATAAAACCGTTTAGATTTTTACCTAAACTCAAAATCTGTTTAATAACCTCGTTTGCCTGTATAGTCCCTATTATTCCTGCTACAGTTCCCAATATTCCCTCAAATTCACAATTAAGAATATCATCCGAAATTTTTTCCTCTTGAAAAAAACATCTTAGGCATGGATCTTTTTTATTCTGAAAGTTAAAAGTAAAAATATGACCATCAAATTTACTAATTGCTCCAACAATTAGTTTTTTTTTGTATTTTATACAAAAATCATTGATTAAAAATTTAGTTTTAAAATTATCACTTCCATCTACTATGTAGTCGAAGCCTTTAATTATTCTTTTAAAATTATTTTTATTTAACCTTAAATTATAAGATTGGATAGAAATTTTTGGATTTATTTTTTTTAATTTTTTTTTTGCGGCAACTACTTTTAATTTTTTTAAATCTGTTGTGTCAAACAAACTTTGGCGATGGATATTTGAAAGATTTACTAAATCGTTATCTATAATCCCAATTTTACCTATACCCGCTCGAGTCAAGAATTCCGCAACAGGACATCCAAGTCCGCCAATCCCAATTATTAATGCTTTAGATTGCTTAATTTTTTTTTGACCTATTATACCTATATCTTTAAGTATTATTTGTCTTGAAAACCTACTTAATTCATTATTATTAAGTTTAATGCTCATTTTCCTGTTGAGCCAAATCCTCCCTCTCCTCTAACAGTTTCAGGTAAACTTTCTGTTTTTTCAAGCTCCATTTTTATCACTGGAGTCAAAACCATTTGTGCAATACGATCTTTATTGTTTATCTTAAAATCATCTTTACCATGATTAAAGATAATTACTTTAATCTCACCTCTGTAATCACTATCAATAGTCCCAGGTGTATTTAAAACACTTATATTATTTTTTGCAGCTAGACCTGAGCGAGGCCTTATTTGTACTTCATATTCTTTTGGAAATGCTAATGATATACCTGTAGGTATCAAACCTGAAGTATAGGGCTTTATGATAATTGGAGAATTTGTGAATGCCATTAAATCCATTCCTGATGCACCGCTAGTTTTATATGCTGGTAATTCTACACTTGGATCTAGTTTTTTTATTAAAACCTTTGCCATCAATTTATAAGATGATTAATTCTACTAACAATCTCATCAGAGATAAGAGATTTATTTTTTTTTGAAAGTTTTTCTTTTTTATTGTTTTTGTAATAAATAGTTACTTCATTCAGGTCTGAATTAAAACCAATCTCTTTTTTAGAAACGTCATTTGTAATAATCCAGTCACAGTTTTTGTTGCTTAATTTGAGCAAAGAATTTTTTTCAATATTATTAGTTTCGGCAGCAAAACCAATTACTAGCTTAGGCCTCATTGAATTATGGTTAGATACATAATCTAAAATATCTAAATTTTTTTCTAATTTTATAATTAATTCATCTTTTTTCTTAATCTTAATATTATATTTTTTATTTATTTTAAAATCACTTACAGCCGCCGAAAAAATTGCAACATCTACAGGTAAATTTTTTTGTGTTGCTTTAAACATTTCCTCTGCAGTTTCAACTTTAATTAGCTCTATATTTTCATCTATTTCTAAGTTTGTTGGACCTGAAATCAAAGTCGTTTGAAAACCATTTTTATGAAGAGATCTTGCAATTTCATATCCTTGTTTTCCACTTGATTTATTTGTAATAAATCTTACAGGATCAATATATTCGTTTGTTGGACCAGCTGTAACTAATGCTTTTAGCTTTCTATTTTTTTTTAAATGTGAAAAGTATTCATCTATTTTATTTGCAATTAACAAAGGCTCAGTCATTTTTCCCTTGCCATATTCACCACAAGCCATTTCTCCTATTTCTGGTCCTATTATTTGGTAAGAATATTTTTTTAGAATTCTTAAATTTTCTTTTGTGGATGGGTGTTCCCACATTCTTACGTTCATAGCAGGAACCAAAAAAATAGGTTTGTTTGATGCCAGTATAACAGTCGTGGCTAAGTCTTCAGAAGACCCTCGAGCTAATTTTGATATAGTATTAGCTGTTGCAGGTTCTATCAAAATAATATCTGCCCATCTCGATAAAGAGATATGATCCATTTCAGTTTCGTTTTCTAAATTAAATAAGTCATCGTAAACTTTTCCTTGAGATAAAGATACAACAGACAACGGTGTTATAAATTCTTTAGCACTTTTGGTTAATATTGTTTTAATTTCGCAATTATTTTTTTTAAATATTCTTATTGTCTCTAGACTTTTATAAGCAGAAATTCCTCCACAAATAATTAGCAAAATTTTTTTATCTTTTAAGTTTTTCATTTTTGTGAATTAAAATACTAATAACCCAAAAATTACAAGAATTAAAACTCCTATTATTGACTGATTTCTAAATGCCATCATTTCAGATCTTTTATTATTTAACTCATTATAAGAATTTGAATTTTGAGGTATCTGACCACTTGCTAGATATGTTAAAGCTTGATTTGCTTTATCCATAATTTCCGGGAATTCGGGAAGACGTTTGATAACCTCAGAGGTGCTTTGTATTGTTTCGTTTAAAGTATTTAATGGATCCTTTGTCTCTTTTAACCAATTTTCAAGAACAGGTTTAGAAGTTGTCCAAATATTGGTGTCTGGGTTCAATTTTCTAGCAACGCCTTCAACTACTACCATTGTTTTTTGTAACATTAATAATTGAGGTTGAGTTTGCATATTAAACTTTTCAGTTACATCAAATAGTTGCTTTAATAGTCGACCACCAGATATATCTTTTACTGTTTGACCAAAAATTGGCTCTCCAATTGACCTTAAGGCTTGTGCTAAATCATCGATGGGCACTTCTTTTGGAACCAGGCCCGCGATAAGATGAACTTCTGCAACTTTTTTGTAATCTCTTTGTATAAAACCAAATAGTATTTCAGCTAAAAACCTTTTGCTCATCTTATCCAGTCTACCCATAATGCCAAAATCTATTGGAACTATTTGCCCACTTTCGTCAATAAAAATATTTCCTTGGTGCATGTCAGCATGAAAAAAACCATCTCTTACAGCATGTCTTAAAAAATGCTGAATAATATCTTCAGCAATTTTATTTGTATTAATGTCTCTTTTTTTTAGTTCCTCAGTCTCTCTTATAGATATTCCATCAATCCAATCTAAAGTCATTACATTTCCACTTGTAAAATTCCAATAAATTTGAGGAACTTTAAATCCTACATCATTTTTAGTATTTTCAGCATATTCATTTGCTGCAGCAGCTTCAAATCTTAGGTCCATTTCTAGGTTAGTTATTTCTTTTAGTAGAAAAACAATTTCTACTAATTTCAATCTTTTTGTTTTTTTTATTAAAGACTCAATTATAAATGCAAACAACATCATTGCATCTATTTCCTCATTGAATATTTTTTTTATATCTGGTCGTAATATTTTTATTGCAACATCTTTTAATGTTCCATTGTCATTAATTTGTGCTTTGTGGACTTGTGCAATTGATGCAGCTGCAACTGGTTCACTTAAATTAATAATAGAATTAAAGGTATTTTCACCAAGATCATTTTTTATGATTTTCTTAGTCTGTTCAATGTGAAAAGGTGGAAGTTTATCTTGTAAATTTTCAAGCTCTTTTGATAATTTTTCTCCAATTATATCAGGCCTTGTTGCTAGAAATTGCCCAAGTTTGATGAAAGTTGTACCCATAGATTGCAGAGAGTTTGATAATTTCTCACCCTCATTCTCATTATTGCCGATGTGATTACTTTTAGTAAATGAAAAAGCCAAAACACTAAATAAGATTTTAACAATTACTGGTGGCTCCTGAAATTTTGACAAAATTTTAATAATATCGGATTTTGCAACTTTTCTTCCTAATTTTAATAATGTGAAAATTTTTTTTATCATTAAAGCTTCCATCCACTATGAATACAGACTATTCCACCTGATAAATTACGATAAGTACAATTTATAAATTTTTTCTCTTTCATTAATAAAAGTAATTCTTCTTGATTTAGAAAATTTTTAATGCTTTTAATCAAATATTCGTATGGTTCTTTTTCTCCAACTATCATATTCCCAACATATGGTATAATTTTAGAATAATTTTTATATATAAAATCTAAATTTGAATTTTGGATTTTAGAGAATTCTAAACATAAAAATCTACCTCCAGGTTTAAGTACCCTGAACGCTTCAGAAAGAGATTGATTTAAGTCTTTAGTATTTCTTAAACCGAAGCTTATTGTATAAAAATCAAAAGTATTATCAGGTATTGGTAAATTTTCTGCTGGTGCAATTATCCATTTTATATCTTTATATTTAAATAATTTTTCTTTTCCTTTTGAAATCATCCCCTCATTTGGATCGACACATGTAATACTCGAATTATTATTTGAACTATCTAAAAAAAGTTTTCCTATATCTCCAGTTCCACATGCCACATCGATTAATTTTCTGTTAGGACCGGGATTCATCATATTGATTAAATTTTTTTTCCAGAATCTATGTATACCAAGAGACATAAAGTCGTTCATTAGATCATATTTGCTGTAAACTTTGTCAAATACACTTTGAACTAGCCCTTTTTTATTTTGAAGATATTGTTGCATAATAAATTTTATATAATCAATATAGTATTAAATGCCAGAATTACCAGAAGTAGAAATTGTAAAACAATCTTTAAATAAAAATATTTCTAGTAAAAAAGTAAAAAAAGTAATTGTTAGAAATAGAAATTTGAGATTAAAAGTGCCATTAATTTTTGAAAAGTATTTACAAAATAGAAAAATTATTAAAGTTGAAAGATTTTCAAAATATTTAATTTTGTATTTATCAGGTGGTGGTTTCTGTTTAATACATTTAGGCATGTCAGGTACTATTCATATCATAAACAAGAAAAAAAAATCTTTATATACAAACGCAAGTTTCTACAACTCTCCTCTTCTTCCCAAAAACCACAATCATATTGAAATAATATTTGAAAATTTAAAATTAGTTTATAACGATCCAAGACGATTTGGTTTTTTTCAAATAATAAAAAATAAAACAGATTTAATTAAAAGATTTGAAAAATTTGGATATGAGCCTTTCGATAAAAATTTTAATTCAAAATATGTTTTATCTTTCTTTAAAGGGAAAGAAAAAAATCTTAAAAAATTCTTAATTGATCAGTCATTTATATCTGGAATCGGAAATATTTATGCAAGTGAAATTTTATATCTCTGTAAAATTAATCCAAACAAAAAAGCAAAGTTACTTAACAAAAATGAGTGTGATTTATTGGTCATAAACTCACGAAAAGTACTTCTTAGAGCAATTAGAAAAGGTGGCTCAAGTATTAAGGATTTTAAAAACATTGATGGTAATTCAGGAAGTTTTCAAGATAATTTTAATGTTTATTTTAGAGAGGGGCTAAATTGTAAGAGAGACAAATGTAAAGGAAAAATAAAAAAAAAAATAATATCTAACAGATCAACTTTTTTTTGTAATTCTTGTCAAAAATAAATAATTATTTGATTGACCCATATTAATTCTCAAGCTATACCCCTGCCCATATGGCAAACACAAAATCAGCAATTAAAAAAATTAGAAGAATATCTAAGCAAACAATAGTAAATAAAGCTAGAAAAAGCAGATATAGAAATGCCTTAAAAAAAATGAACAGTTTAATTGAAAGCAAGAAAAAAGACGAAGCTTTGAAATTCCTCCCTAAGTTGAATTCAGAATTAATGAAAATAGCTAAAAGTGGGGTTATGAAAAAGCAAAATGCATCAAGAAACGTCTCAAGAATTACAAAGAAAATATCTTCATTATAAAAGTTATACTTACAGTTGATTCAACTTAAAGCATACGCTTCATGTATGAATTTATGATCTATAGTTACAATATTTAGACTTTGAAATTAAGTCTCATTCAATTTCAATCACAAATTTTATTTTAAATTTTATAAACTTATAAAATAATTTTTTTTTTTAAATGCATAAAATAAAAATTTGTCAAAGAAAAACTTAGATTTTTTTTTTTACACAATCATAGATTTTATTTTTTTTTTATTTTCAAAAATAATTTGTTGCAAATTTTTTTATATACTTCTAAGTGGAGTCTCTTTCCTATGAAATATGAATAATACAAATATTAATAAAAACCAAATAAATTTAAGCAATCCTGCATTAGATTGGAACATTATTCAAGATCAAATGAAAAACAAACTAGGTGTAGAGGTCTATGAAAGCTGGTTGAAGAAAATAAATTATCTTGAAGAATTCAATAATTACATTTTGTTGTCAGTACCTACAAGATTTATTAGAGATTGGATAACTTCAAGATATTTAGACCAAATTTTACAAATTATCAAAAGTTATAAAAAAGACATTGTGCGTATTGAATTTAAGATTGTAGATCAAAAATTAGGCAATAAAGACGAAATTAAAAAAAATATAAATGATTATGATAATAGTAAGAATGTTTCATTTATAAAAGACTCTTATTTACAGTATAATCGAATTGATCTTAATAAAAGATTTGACAACTTTTTAACTGGATCGAGCAATAAACTTGCTTTTGAAGCTTCACTAAAAGTATCAGAAAATATCTCCCATTATAACCCTTTATATATTTATGGAGGAGTAGGTATGGGAAAAACTCATTTATTGAATGCAATTGGTCTTGAATTAAAAAATAACAATAAAGTCATGTTTATTTCAGCTGAAAGGTTTATGTATCAATTTGTTAAATCGATTAAATCTAATGATATGGTTAAATTTAAAGAATATTTTAGAAATACTGACATTTTATTGATAGATGATATTCAATTTATGAATGGTAAAGAGGCTATGCAAGAAGAATTTTTTCACACGTTTAATGCTCTTCTTGACAAAGGTTCGCAAATTGTAGTTTCAGCCGATAGAGCACCAAACAAACTTTCAAGAATACAAGAAAGAATTAAATCAAGATTTTCTGGTGGACTAGTTGTTGATATTCAAAAACCTGATTATGAGCTGAGAAAAAAAATTGTTGAATATAAATCTAATGATCTTAATAAAATTTACTCAGATCAAATAACAATTTCAGTTGAAATACAAGAGTATATAAGCAAAGAAATTACAAATAGTATTCGAGAATTAGTAGGAGCAGTTAATAGAATAATTTCTTTTTCTAGAATTTACAACAAAGTTCCAAAAATATCTGAAATTAAAGTTATCCTAAAGGATCTATTAAATATTAACGAAAATAAGGTTACCATTGATTTAATACAAACTATAGTTTGTAAATTTTTTAAGATTAGTAAAAATGAAATGTTGTCATCTAGAAGATCTCGATATTTAGTTAGACCAAGACAAACAGCTATCTATTTAACAAAAATTTTAACATCAAAGTCACTACCTGAGATAGGAAGGGAGTTTTCAAATCGAGATCATACCACTATTATACACTCAGTGAAAACAATAGAAAAATTGAAACAAAAAGACCCATTAATGGTTGAAAATATTGATAAATTAAAAAATCAAATATTATACAATAATAAAGAAAATGAAATTTAATGTAAATCAACAGGATCTTCAAGAAGCACTAAATTATTGTCAGGGAGTTGTTGAAAAAAGAAGCACTTTACCTATTTTATCTAACGTCATGCTTGATGTTAGTAATTCAAAATTAATGATTACAGCCACAGATCTTGATTTAATTTTTATTCACCAAGTAAACAATATTGAGGTTATTAATGAGGGAAAAACAACTACTACATCTTCTATAATGTACGATATAGTAAGAA
>CABXTP010000015.1 GCA_902515175.1 uncultured Pelagibacteraceae bacterium | reverse complement strand
TAAAATAAAATAAAATTAAAATTGTTGATAATGTTAATGAAAATCTTAGCCAAGTATTGTGATTTTTATCAAATTTCTCTTTTTCTTGATCAAAGTAGATTATTTTTATTATTCTTAGGTAATAAAAAGCAGCTATTACTGTAGATAATAAACCAACTATAGCAAGAAAATACATTGATTGTTCAATAACAGACTTAAATATATATAATTTTGCAAAAAATCCTGCAAGTGGAGGTATGCCTGCTAATGAAAATAGAATTACCAATAATGATATTGAAAGTAGAGGGTGATTTTTTGACAAACCAGATAAATCATCAATATTTTCAAAATATTCATTATTTCTTCTCATCATTAACAAACAAGAAAACAATCCTAAATTCATTAATATATAAATCATAATATAAATTACTGAATTTTGTATACCGTCATTAGAACCTGTGGCTAAACCAGCTAAAGCATATCCAACATGGCCTATTGAGCTATAAGCAATTAATCTTTTTAAATTTGTTTGACCAATCGCAGCAATTGCTCCAAATAACATTGAGGCAACAGATAGGAAAACTAAAATAGTTTGCCACTGGTCTATCAAATTTAAAAAAGGTACGTACAAAAATCTGATAAAAACAGTTAAAGCCGCTACTTTTGGAACTATTGTAAAAAAAAGAGTTACCGTGGTTGGTGATCCTTCATAAACATCTGGAGCCCACATATGAAAAGGAACTGCAGAAATTTTAAAAGCTAAACCCACTAAAATGAAAACAATACCAAAAGTCAAAGCATATTCATTTGCATCAAGTTGATTTGCTATAAGATTAAAATTTGTTGTTCCAGTGAAACCATATATTAAAGAACATCCATATAATAATAATCCCGAAGATAATGCGCTTAATACAAAATATTTTAATCCTGCTTCTGAAGATTTCAATTGATCTCTATTAAATGTTGCTAAAACATAAAGTGCAAGAGATTGCAATTCAAGACCCATATAAAACACGATAAGATCATTTGAGCTGATCATTATCATCATTCCCAATACAGAACTTAAAATTAAAATTGGGTATTCAATCTTAAATATTTTAAAAGTCTTTAAATAATTTGTCGAAATTACAAGAGCTAAAAAAGCTCCAATCAATGTAACTATTTTCATTAATGATGATAAATAATCAATAATGATGCTTTTATTAAATAATAAAGTTTTTTTTATACCTAATGTTTCATTAAAAGTTATTACTGCAGTTAATAATAAAATAACTAATGAAGTGGTTTGTATTAAATCTGAATTTTTCTTTCTAAAAACTCCTAAGATTAATAAAAACATTATCGATAAAGAAAGAAAAATTTCAGGAAATACTAGCTCTAAATTTGTCATATTACTTACTTATAATATTTAAATTATAATTTTTGATTAAATCACTTATAGATATTTCTATTGTATTAATTAAAGGATCTGGATAAAAGCCAAAAATTAAAATTGGAATAGCTAATGAAGACAATATAAATAACTCTGATTTATTTAGATCTGTTATTTCATTTAACTTTAAATTGACTAATTTTCCAAAAACAACTCTTTTATACATCCACAATATGTAAGCTGCCCCTAATATCACCCCTATACTTGCCGTTACAGCTACTAAAAAGTTATCTTTAAAAGCACCCATCAAGATTAAAAATTCTCCTATAAAACCACTTGTTCCTGGCAACCCTAATGATGCTAACGCAAATATCATGAATAAAATTGAATATTTAGGAATTACACTTACTAAACCTCCATATGTATTAATAAGTCTTGAGTGCATTCGATCATAGACAACTCCCACAGACAAAAA
This sequence comes from uncultured Pelagibacteraceae bacterium, assembly GCA_902515175.1. Lineage (GTDB taxonomy): Bacteria > Pseudomonadota > Alphaproteobacteria > Pelagibacterales > Pelagibacteraceae > Pelagibacter. The sequence goes on along the minus strand of CABXTP010000015.1, from coordinate 13,056 downwards.
AAGTGCAGCAGACACAAGACCATGGCTTATCATTTGTATGATGCTTCCTTCTAAACCTTGTTGCTGGAGCGTAAAAATTCCCAATGTTACGAACCCCATGTGTGCGACTGAGGAGTAGGCAATCAATTTTTTCATATCTTCCTGCATTAGAGCAATTAAAGATGTAAAAATAATTGCAATAACGCTCAAAATATAAATTAAAGGTGTAAATATTTCTGAGGCTATTGGAAACAACCCAAGTGAAAATCTAATAAATCCGTAACCTGCCATTTTAAGTAAAATTGCAGCTAATAATACAGATCCTGCAGTTGGTGCCTCAACATGGGCATCAGGTAACCAAGTATGAACGGGCCACATAGGAGTCTTCACGGCAAATGAGCTAAAGAAAGCTAGCCATAATAAATTTTGATATTTTACATCAATTCCAATTTCATAAAGTTTTTCAACATCTGTCGTGCCTGTAATCCAATAAATTGAAATAATTGCAATTAACATTAATACGGAACCTAAAAGTGTATACAAGAAAAATTTAAATGCAGAATATACTCTTCTCTCTCCTCCCCATATGCCTATAATGAGAAACATGGGAATTAATCCAGCTTCAAAAAATAAATAGAAAACCACTAGATCAAGTGAGCAAAAGACACCGAGCATAAATGACTCCATAATTAAAACTGCAATAAGAAATTCACTTAGCCTATGCTTTATTGAATTATTTACCGAAATAATGCAAAGTGGAGTTATAAATGTTGTAAGAATAATAAATAATATAGATATACCATCAACTCCAACTTTATAATCTATAAAGCCTTCAATCCATGTTCTCTCTTCTAAAAACTGAAATTCTGAAGTTGTTTGATCGAATAATATCCATAAATAAATTGATAAAAAAAAATTGACTAATGATGTAAATAAAGCGACGTATTTAACCGTAATATTATTTTCTTTACTACTTCTTGTAAAAAATAAAAAAAGAGCTCCTATGGTAGGAAGCAGAATCAAAGATGAAAGAATTGGAAAATTCATTATTTTACAATTAAAAAGGTTAAAAGAGCAGAAAAACCAAGCAACATTATAAATGCGTATTGGTAAATAAACCCACTTTGAAATTTATTAGCCTTTTGAGAAAACTTTTTAATCAAAAAAGAAATCCCATCTGGACCAAAACCATCAATTATTCTAACATCAAAAAACTTCCATAAAAACAAGCCTGTCTTTCTTAATGGGTTAATTATTAAATGATCGTAGATTTCATCAAAATACCATTTTTTTTTTAAAAAATTATATAATGGCTTGTTCACGTTTACTATTCGATCGGTTAAATCAATATTTTTTATAAATAAATAAAAAGATAATGGGATAGATATTATAACTAAAGTTGGAGTTAAAATTAAAAACCATAAAGGTGGATGATCAGTACTTAATGGATTTAAAAAGAAAATTGAGTCCTTCCAAAAATTTTTAATATATTCTTGTCCTATAAATAATTCTTTAAAAATAAATCCAGCAAATATTGCTCCAAATGCTAAAAAAACTAAAGGCAAAAGCATAACTAATGGTGACTCGTGTGTTTCTTCAATCTTTATATTTTTATTGTTATACTTCCCATGGAACGTTTTAAAAATTAATCTCCATGAATATATTGAAGTCAAAAAAGCTGTAAAAATACCGATCCCTGCAGCATAAAAACCTGTAGTATTTCCTCTTAAATAAGCAAATTCTATTATTGCATCTTTTGAGTAAAAACCTGATAAAAGAGGAAAACCAGTTAGTGCTAAAGTTCCTATTATCATTAAAAAATAGGTATAAGGTAACTTTCTCCAGACACCTCCCATATTTTCAATATTTTGCTCATCTTTAAACGCATGGATAACTGAACCAGATCCTAAAAATAGTAAAGCTTTAAAAAAGGCATGTGTAAATAAGTGAAACATTGCAACGTTGTAAGCACCTACACCAGTTGCAAAAAACATATATCCTAACTGACTGCAAGTTGAATAAGCTATGATTTTTTTAATGTCAGTTTGTACAAGTGCTACAGACGCTGCAAAAAAAGCTGTACTCATGCCTACTATAGTTATTACATTTAATGCCAACTCTGAGTATTCATAAATAGGCGAACATCTTACAACTAAAAATACTCCAGCAGTCACCATTGTAGCGGCGTGTATTAATGCAGAAACTGGTGTTGGTCCCTCCATAGCGTCTGGTAACCAAGTATGTAAAAAAATTTGAGCAGATTTTCCCATTGCTCCTATAAATAAAAGTAAACAAATTAAATCAATCGCCTTAACATCTATTCCTAAAAAATTGATTTTCTTATCTGTAATAGTTGGGATTTGATTAAAAACTTCAGAATAGTTAACTGTTCCAAATAAATAAAAAATCAGAAATATACCAAGTGCAAAACCAAAATCTCCTACTCTATTAACTAAAAATGCTTTTATTGCTGCTGAATTTGCTGTATCTTTTTTAAACCAAAAACCTATTAAAAAATAAGAGCAGAGCCCTACTCCTTCCCAACCAAAAAATAATTGAATAAAATTATCAGATGTGACCAACATTAACATTGCGAATGTAAATAATGACAAATACGCCATAAATCTTGGTTTATGTGGATCATGAGACATGTATCCAATTGAATAAATATGAACTAAAGAAGAAACAGATGTCACAACAACTAACATTATCGATGATAAAGCATCAATTTTAATTGACCAATTAACATTTAATGTTCCTGAATTTATCCATGTCGCTAAAACAATGTTACTTTCAAATTGATTGACTATTACTTGGTATAATATTGCTATAGATAAAATCGCTGATAAAGTTACTAAAGTGCTAGTTAAAATTTCTGAATTTCTATCACCAATAGCTTTTCCAAAAAACCCTGAAATAATTGACGCTATCAGGGGTAATGCTATTATTGAGATTTCCATCTTATCCTTTTAATTTATCTATCTCCTCAACACGGATGGTTCCAGAGTTTCGATAGTAAACAACTATTATTGCAAGACCAATTGCTGCCTCAGCAGCAGCAACTGTTAAGATAAATAATGTAAATATTTGACCTGATAAATCATTTAAAAAAATTGAGAAAGAGACTAAGTTTATATTTACAGCTAGTAATATTAATTCAATACTCATAAGTATTACGATTATATTTTTTCTATTTAGAAAGATTCCAACAATTCCTATTGTAAAAATTACAGCTCCTAATGTTAAGTAGTGACCCAATCCTATTTCACTCATCAATTTTTACTCCTTTTCTAAAGGCCACATTATTTAATACTTCTACTCCCTCAGATCTTTCTCTTGAAATTTGTTTAATATAACTCTGAGTTTTTACACCTTCTCTTTGTCTAAATGTTAAAACAATTGCTCCGATCATAGCAATTAACAATATCATTCCACTAATTTGAAAAATATGAATATAATCTGTGTATAACACCTGCCCTAAAGAGTGTGTATTAGTAATTTCACTTGAAGAGTACAAATTTTCTTTTTGAACTAAATCAGGTTTATACTTCCAACCACCAATCACGATTATTAACTCAAAAAAAATAAGTGCACTTATCACTAATCCAATTGGGATATGGTTTGAGCTAGATTTTGAAATAAACCACTGGTTTTTTTGTTGTGCTACATTTAACATCATCACAACAAATAAAAATAATACTGCAACAGCACCGACATAAACTATCAACATTATCATTCCTAAAAATTCAGCCCCGATCATAATAAAAAGGCATGAGATACTTATAAAATCAAGAATCAAAAAAAAAACTGAATGTACCGTATTTTTAGAAGCGGTAACCATAATTGCAGATATGATTGCAATAATTGAAAAAATGTAGAAGAAAATTGTGTGAGCTATCATGGGTTATCTGTAGGGATTATCAGATTTTATATTTGCTGATAAAATATTCTCCCATCTATCACCATTGTCTAAAAGTTTTTCTTTAGTGTAATAAAGTTCTTCTCTTGTTTCTGTTGAAAATTCAAAATTAGGTCCTTGAACAATTGCATCTACTGGGCAAGACTCTTCACATAAACCACAATAAATACATTTCATCATATCTATATCGTAACGTGTAGTTTTTCTGCTACCATCAGCTCTTTGGGATGATTCAATTGTTATAGCTTGCGCAGGACATACTGCTTCACAAAGTTTACATGCAATACATCTCTCTTCACCATTAGGATATCTTCTAAGAGCATGTTCTCCTCTAAATCTTGGGCTAATTTTTCCTTTTTCAAAAGGATAATTTATTGTTTTTTTTGGACTAAATATTTCTTTAGTTGCAATAAATAATCCACTGATAAAATCTGTCATTAATATAGTTTTAAAAAATCTACTAAGTTTCATATTAAATTGTGGGTAAAAGATTAAAATAAAAAAGATAACTTGCTGTTAAGATAACATAAGTCAAAGACATAGGTAAAAATATTTTCCAACCTAGTCTCATTAATTGATCATAACGATACCTAGGTACAATAGCCTTTACGAGAGCAAATAAAATAAATAAAAATAAAATTTTAAATATTAACCATACAGCTCCTGGAATAAGATTAAAAGGGTACAACTCAATAGGAGAAAGCCATCCACCTAAAAATAAAATAGAACCTAAAGCGCACATTAAAAGAATATTTGCATATTCTCCGAGCCAAAACATTGCATACATCATACCAGAGTATTCAGTTTGATAACCAGCAACTAATTCTGCTTCAGCTTCAGGTAAATCAAATGGGGGTCTGTTTGTTTCTGCTAAAGCTGAGATAAAAAAAATTACAAACATTGGAAATAAAGGAATGATAAACCACATATTTTGTTGAGCTTTAACAATGTCATTTAAGTTTAAAGATCCAACACACAATAATACATTGATGATGATAATTCCTATTGATACTTCATATGACACCATTTGAGCTGCAGATCTAATTGAGCCAAGAAATGGATATTTTGAATTAGATGCCCATCCACCCATTATTATTCCATATACGCCTAAAGATGAAACTGCAAAAATATATAAAATACCCACATTTATATTTGCTAATACTTGATTTTCACCGAATGGAATTACTGCCCAAGCTATGAGGGCTAATGTCATAGTAATTATTGGGGCTAAAATAAAAATTATTTTGTTAGAACTAGCAGGAATAATTATTTCTTTAAAAATATATTTAAGAGCATCAGCTAAAGATTGAAGTAATCCAAATGGACCTACTACATTAGGACCTTGTCTTTTTTGAACAAATGCCCAAACTCTTCTGTCCAACCAAACTATCATAGCTACAGAAACCAAAACAGGAACTAGTAGAAATAATATTTTATAAACTTCTTGAAAAATCAGAGATAAGTATTCCATTATTATCCTTCAGTACCTGTGCGTTTAATATCTATTTTTGAATTATGACAATCCAACATTGTTTTTGAAGATCTAGCGATCACATTTGAAAAATAATAATCTTTTTGCTTAATATTAATATCTTCTGCCTTAAAATCGTTCGATAATATATTTTTTTCAGAGCCAGTTTTTTCTTTTTTTATGTTTAAATAGTTAAACATGCTGCTTTGAAGCTCTTCTTTATCATTAAAAAGTTTTCTGTTATTTATTAATTCAACAAGTTCATTTATTATTTGCCAATCTTCTTTTGCATCGCCTGGTGGATATGAGGCTTTGTAAGCTTTTTGAATTTTTCCTTCTAAATTTGTATAATGACCAGATTGCTCTGTGTATGCTGAACCTGGTAAAATAATATCAGCAATTTCTGCGCCTTTATCTCCATGACTACCTTGATAAATTACAAATTCATTTTTCTTTTTAAATTTTAAATTATCTTGACCTAATAGGTAAACTAAATCAAATTTATTTAATTTTAAGTCATTTATTAAATTAACATTTGTGTTTACTATATCTAAATCAAAATTTCCCACAGTTGATGCTTTTGTAGACAATATGTTCAATGAATTCCATTCATTTGTAATTTTGTTGTGTTCTATTAAAAATTTCTTAATTGAATAAAATAAATAATTTGAAAATTTACATTCAAAAAATGCATCACCTAAAACAATCATTGGTTTTTTTGCATTTAAAATTTCATTAGTAATTTCATGTTTTTTATCAACAATATTTTTTAAAATTTGAGTTTTACCGTCTAAACTTTGATATGAGTAAGTCTGGTCTCCAATATCGTTTATAGAAATAATTTTAGTATTATTATTTAGAAAAGCTTTACGAATTCTAGCATTAAGTATGGTTGCCTCATACCTAGGATTAGTACCAACTAAAAATATAAAATCAGAATCTTCAATCCCGTTTATTGATGAGTTAAAAAGATAATTTTCTCTTATTGAATTGTCTACAAAACTTTCTGTATCCCTTGAATCATATTTATTTGAATTAATTACACGATCAAAAAACTCTTTAAAAATAAAACCAGATTCCATATTAACAAGATCTCCAACAAATCCACATATTTTTTCTTTATCAGTATTTTCTATCTTTGATTTTATAATTTTGTAAACTTCATTCCATGATGCTTTCTCAAACTTATTATTATATTTTATATAGGGTGTATCGAGTCTTTGATTTAATAAACCATCACAAGCATACCTAGTTTTATCTGATATCCATTCCTCATTTATATCTTCATTTATTAATGGAAGAACCCTTTTAACCTCCCATCCATAAGTATCTACTCTAATATTTGATCCAACAGCATCCATAACATCTATTGTCTCTGTTTTTTTTAATTCCCAAGGGCGTGCTTCAAATACGTAAGGTTTTGATGTTAAGGCTCCAACTGGACAAAGATCAATAAGATTTCCTGAAAGTTCAGACTTGACTGAATTTTCTAAATAAGTTGTTATTTGCATATCTTCACCTCTTCCAATAGCACCTAATTCAGGAGCTCCAGCCACCTCTGTTGCAAACCTTATACATCTAGTACAATGTATACATCTTGTCATTTGTGTTTTAATTAATGGACCCATATATTTATCTGGAACAGATCTTTTATTTTCCTTAAATCTAGATTTATCAATACCATAAAACATCGATTGATCTTGTAAATCACACTCACCTCCCTGATCACACACAGGACAATCTAATGGGTGATTTGCTAATAAAAATTCCATTACACCTTTTCTTGATTTTTCTATTTTGGGGGTATTTGTTTTAATGACCATACCTTCTGCAGCTGGCATTGCACAAGATGCAATTGGTTTTGGAGATTTTTCCATCTCAACTAAACACATTCGACAATTGCCTGCTATTGACAATCTTTCATGGTAGCAAAACCTTGGTATTTCAACACCAGCTTTTTCGCATGCTTGAAGAACAGTTAACCCTTCTTCAACTTCTACATCGATATCATTTATTTTCAATTTAAGCATTTTTATCCAGTAAGTGTTGATCTACTAAATAAGGAATATTCTTGTCCTTTTTAATAATAGGGTCAAATTTATTTCTTTTTTTAATTTCATCAGAAAAATGTCTTAATAAGCCTTGAACTGGCCAAGAGGAACCTTCGCCGAATGCACATATAGTGTGTCCTTCAATTTGTTTTGTTACATCACCTAACATATCAACTTCATCTTTCGATGCCTCACCTTTAGCCATTCTTTCAAGCATTCTCCACATCCAACCTGAACCTTCTCTACAAGGAGTGCATTGACCACAACTTTCATGTTTATAAAATCTTGCGATACGTGCCATGCATTTAATTATATCTTGGTCTTTATTAATGACTACAATTCCGGCAGTTCCTAAACCACTTTTTTCAGCAACTAAGGAATCAAAGTCCATTGTCAGACTTTCACATTTATCTTTAGGAATTAATGGCATTGATGATCCACCAGGAATTACTGCTTGTAAATTATCCCATCCACCAATTACTCCTCCCGCATGAACTTCGATTAATTCTTTTAATGGTATGTTCATTTCTTCCTCAACATTGCAAGGATTATTCACGTTTCCAGATATACAAAAAATTTTAGTACCTGTATTTTTTTCTCTACCCAAAGAGGCAAACCATTTTCCTCCTCTTCGAAGAATTGTTGGAACAACAGCAATAGTTTCAACATTGTTTATTATTGTCGGACATCCATAAAGTCCTATTAAAGCTGGAAATGGAGGTTTTAATCTTGGTTGACCCTTATTGCCCTCGATGCTTTCTAGCAGCGCAGTTTCTTCTCCACAAATATATGCACCCGCTCCATAATGAATGTAAATATCTAAATCCCATCCAGTTCCAGATGCATTTTTACCAATTAAATTTTTCTCATAAGCTTCATCAATCGCTTTTTGAAGCTTTTGCCCATCAATAAAATATTCCCCCCTTATATAGATGTAGCAAACATGAGCTTGAACTGCATATGATGCGATCAAGCACCCTTCAATTAATTTATGAGGTTCAAATCTTAAAATATCTCTATCTTTGCACGTTCCTGGTTCTGACTCATCTCCATTAATTACTAAATAATGTGGCCTTGACCCAACTTCTTTAGGTGCAAAAGACCATTTAAGTCCTGTTGGAAAACCAGCTCCGCCCCTCCCTCTAAGTTGAGAATCTTTAATTTCATTAATTATCCAATCCCTACCTCTATCAATGATTTCTTTAGTATTAACCCAGTCACCTCTTTTTTGAGAGGAGGACAAATTTGATCCTAAATCATTATACAAATTTTGAAAAATTCTATCTTTATCTTTAAGCATTTTTGTATTCCATTAGTGTTTTTCTATTATTTTCAGGCTCATTATTTATTCTTCCTCTGTAAGAACCTGGTTTAGGTGTTTCACCTTTTAAGATTTTATCTAAAATTTTCAAAGTTTTCTCTTTATCAAGATCTTCAAAATAATCGTCATTAATTTGCATCATAGGGGCATTAACACAAGCACCCAAACATTCTACTTCCATCCAAGAACAATTTTTACCATTTGTTAGTTCACATTCATTTTCAGAAATTTTTTCCTTACATGCCTCAACTAATTTACCAGCGCCTCGTATCATACATGGTGTTGTGGTGCACACTTGTATAAAGTAATCACCTACTGGTGATAAATTATACATAGAGTAAAATGTTGCTACCTCATAAACTTTTATGTATGGCATGTCTAAAAATTTTGCGATGTATTTCATGGCAGCTAAGGGTATCCAATTATCATTTTGTCTTTGAGCAATATAAAGTAATGCCATAACGGCACTTTGTTGTTTTCCTTGTGGATAATTAGAAATTATAGATTTTGCTGCCTCTAATGACGAAGAGTTAAATTCAAAAATTTCAGGTTGATCTTTAGCTGGTCTTTTTAAACTCATCTGTCAACCTCACCAAAAACTATATCGAGTGAACCAAGCACAGCAGGAACATCAGCTAACATGTGACCTTTAATAAGATAATCCATTGATTGAAGGTGTGAAAAACCTGGTGCTCTAATTTTGCATTTATAGGGTTTACTAGAACCATCAGAAACTAGATAAACTCCAAATTCTCCTTTTGGGGCCTCTACCGCAGTATAAATTTCATCTTTTGGAACTCTGTATCCCTCAGTAAATAATTTAAAATGATGAATTAAAGCCTCCATTGATTGTTTAATTTCCTTTTTTGAAGGTGGAGTAATTTTTCCATCTAAAGATTTTACAATACCTTTCTCCATTTTAGACAGGCACTGTTTTATTATGGAAACACTTTCCTTCATTTCTTCAATTCTACATAAATAACGATCATAACAATCTCCATTTTTTCCAACAGGGATTTTAAAATCTAATTGTTCATAGCAATCATAAGGTTGTGATTTTCTTAGGTCCCAAGGAACACCTGATCCTCTTATCATGACCCCAGAAAACGAATAATCTAAAGCATCTTGTTTTGTAACAATACCTATATCGACATTTCGTTGTTTAAAAATTCTATTATCTGTTAATAAATTTTCTAGGTCATTGATTACTTTTGGAAATGTTTCACAAAAATTTGCTATATCCTCCTCTAGTCCAGCTGGTAAGTCTTGGTGAACACCTCCTGCTCTGAAATAGTTAGCATGTAATCTAGATCCTGATGCTCTCTCATAAAAAGTCATTAATGTTTCACGCTCCTCAAACCCCCAAAGAGATGGAGTAAGGGCCCCAACATCTAAGGCCTGAGTTGTGACATTTAGGATATGACTTAATATTCTACCTATCTCACAAAACATAACTCTAATAAATTGCGCTCTAATAGGAACCTCTATTTCTAAAATTTTTTCAATTGCAAGAGCAAATGCATGTTCTTGATTCATAGGAGCAACATAATCAAGCCTATCAAAATAAGGAACTGCTTGCATGTATGTCTTATTTTCTATTAATTTTTCAGTGCCTCGGTGTAATAATCCAATATGTGGATCAGCTTTTTCTACTACTTCTCCATCTAATTCTAATATCAATCTTAAAACTCCATGAGCTGCTGGATGTTGGGGTCCAAAATTTAAATTTAAATTTTTAATCTTTTTTGTCATTAGTATCCGTTTGTGTTTTAATATATTTTGTTCCATCCCAAGGACTCTCATAATCAAAGTTTCTATAGTTTTGTTCTAATTTTACAGGTTCTTTAACTACTTTTTTTTTATCCTCGCTATATCTAACTTCAGAGTGGCCTGTTAATGGAAAATCTTTTCTTAAAGGATGTCCTTCAAAACCATAATCAGTCAAAATTCTTCTTAGATCTGGATGATCTTTGAAGTTTACTCCGTACATATCAAAAACTTCTCTTTCCATCCAATTTGCAGAAGGAAAAATTGAAGTTAATGACTCTATGACCTCATTTTCATTTACATAATAACTTAAAATTAATCTCTGGTTAAACTCATGACTTAAAAATAAATAAACAATCTTAAATCTTTGAATTTCCTCAGGATAATCAACTACAGTTATATCAATTAATTGCCTAAATTTAGTATCTTTATTTGTTTTTAGAAATAATGTTACGTCAATTAAATTATCTTTATCTATCTCAATATAAATCTGATTATGTTTAATTTCAGAGTTTTTAATTTTTGTAGTCAATTCTGAATTAATTTTTTTTTCTAAATCTGGTAAATTTTGCATTATCTACTTAAAGAACCTCTGTTTCTTATTTTTTTTTGTAATTGTAAAATTCCATAAAGGAGAGCTTCTGCAGATGGTGGACATCCAGGAACGTAAACATCTACTGGTACAATTCTGTCACAACCTCTAACCACTGAATATGAGTAATGGTAATAACCTCCTCCATTAGCACAACTTCCCATTGATATTACATACCTTGGTTCTGGCATCTGGTCATAAACTTTTCTTAATGCAGGAGCCATTTTATTTGTGAGTGTGCCAGCTACAATCATTACATCTGATTGTCGTGGTGATCCTCTTGGCGCAGCTCCAAACCTCTCTAAATCATATCTAGGCATTGCAGTCTGCATCATTTCAACAGCACAACAAGCGAGGCCAAAAGTCATCCAATGTAAAGATCCAGATCTTGACCAATTAACTAAGTTATCTAATGAGGTAGTAATAAAACCATTCTTGCTAAAATCTTTAGCAAGTTCTTTAAACTCCTCAGGTACTTGATCTATCTTATTGTTCATTAAAATTATTAATTATTCCCAGTCTAGAGCGCCTTTTTTCCATTCATAAATAAAACCAATTGTGAGTATGAATAAAAAAATCATCATTGAGGAAAATCCTAAGATACCAATATTTCCAAGTGAAATTGCCCATGGGAATAGAAACGCTATTTCCAGATCAAAGATTATAAAAAGTATTGCAACTAAATAAAATCTTACATCAAATTCCATTCTTGAATCTTGAAATGGTTCAAATCCACATTCATAAGCAGATAGCTTTTCAGGATCAGGGTTTTTTGGTGATAAAATAAAATTTATCATTACAAAAGCACAACTGAGTCCTAATGCTATTATTAGAAACAAAATTATAGGTAAATAATCTTTTAAAAACTCCGCACTCATGGAGGGATATATATCATCTTTTTTAGCTAGATGAAGCGATGTTAGGTCACATTTTCAATAAAAAAAAAGTCAACAAAATCAGTTATTTATGACTAGCTATTAAAAAAACATAACAAATTCAATTACTTACGATTTTATATATGGAATCATTAAAAAGTGGCGGGAGTGAAGGGACTCGAACCCTCGACCTATCGCGTGACAGGCGATCGCTCTAACCAACTGAGCTACACCCCCACTTTTAGGTTCTTGGTGGGCAGTAAAGGACTCGAACCTTTGACCCCCTCGGTGTAAACGAGATGCTCTACCAACTGAGCTAACCGCCCTAAACCAAAAATCACTGTGTTTTATATCTTTTAGCACAAAAAGGTCAAGTTGAATTACTTATGTAAAATAGCTTAAAAACAAAATTTATTTGTGAAGGGTGCTTGTAATGTGCTAAAAAATTTTCATTGTAAAATGTTTTAAATTAAAAATTGTAAAAAAAATAATCAATATAATGGCTCTACAAGCATTTAAGTTTCCAAAAGTAAAAAGGTTATAAGAGCCATACAATAAAAATAATAGTAAAATTTATATACTAAAAGTTTTTGATGCAGTTTTACATTTGTACCAATTATTAAATATCTACAAAAAGAAAATGTTTAAGAAACTTTAGTAACAAAGCTCAAATAGAACAGTCTTAGTTGTAATTATTAACAATATCTCAATTAATCATCTTTTTTTAAAATTTTAAATCTAAATTTTAAATAAAAAAAATACAGGTTTTTCTGCAGGTTATAATCAAGGTATTAAATTGTCTAAAACAGATTTTACATTAGTCTTGGGCCCAGACTGTTTAATACAACAAAAGGATATTTTAACTCTTAAAAAAAAGCTGTCAGAAAATAAAGATTGTTTTCTAGTTTCTGCCACATCTTACGACTACAATGGAAATTTAACTTATACAGGTGGACCTTTACCTGAAAATGGCGAAAAAAATATTGTACTTGATATATCTGGTGACACCTGTGTAGATAGTATACTTGGTGCTTGTATGTTTTTTAAAACAAAAAATATCATTCAAAATCAATTATTTTTT
>CABXTP010000014.1 GCA_902515175.1 uncultured Pelagibacteraceae bacterium | reverse complement strand
TTAAACCGAAGAATAACAAAGAGGAATTATGAAAGATTTTTCAAAGATTTTAGATAAGGCAAAAGAGCTTGAGGCTAAAATGAAAGAAAGCCAAAAAAAAATAAAAGATATAAAAGTTGAAGGAATTTCGGGTTCTAATTCAGTCAAAGTGACACTTGATGGAGAAGGTGAAATGCAAAAAATTGAATTATCTGATGAAATTCTAAAAGAGGAAAAAACCATAATTGAGGATTTAATTGTTGCCGCTCATAATAATGCAAAAGTTGAATTAAAAACAAAAACTGCTGAGGAAATTTCAAAAACTGCAGGTGGATTTGGAATTCCTGGATTTAAATGGCCACTTTAGGAAATGCAAAATATTTCCGAAATTGAAGAATTAATTAGACTAATTTCAAAATTACCAGGGTTAGGACCAAAATCGGCAAAAAGAATAGTCTTGAAATTAATTAACAATAGAGATGAACTCACTAAGCCATTGGCAAATACTCTTGCAAAAGTTTATAAAAATATTACACGATGTAATTCATGTGGGTCTATTAAGTCTAATGCCGAAGGGTGTAATAATTGTGAAAATGCCAAAGGGAAATATAACAAAATATGTGTAGTGGAAGATATTGCAGACCAATGGTCAATTGAAAATTCAAGTATTTTTAAAGGTTACTTTCATATTTTAGGTGGAACAATAGCTTCAGTGGGACAAAGAAAAGAAGATTTACTAATTAACTCTTTAGTAGAAAGAGTGAGCAAAGAAAAGATTGAAGAAGTTATACTTGCTACAAGTGCTACAGTTGAAGGGCAGACCACAGCATATTATATCCAGGAGAGTCTCAAAAACTTAGAGGTTAAAATTACAAAACTTGCTCAGGGATTGCCTGTTGGTGGAGAAATAGAAAATTTAGATGATGGAACTTTATTCTCAGCTTTTAAAAATAGATCAAATTTAAAATCTAATTCTTAGCAGCTTTTTGTTTAATTCGGTTTAAATGAAGTAAAGGCTCTGTATAGCCCGATGGTTGTTCTTTACCTTTAAATATTAAGTCACAAGCTGTTTGAAATGCTAAAGAATTTTCAAAATTGTCACTCATTCTCACATAATTTTTGTCACTTTCATTTTGATTATCCACTACTTTTGCCATTTGTTTCATTATCTCAATAACTTGAATTTTTGTTGTAATTCCATGGTAAATCCAATTAGCAATATGCTGAGATGAAATTCTTAAAGTCGCTCTATCCTCCATTAAACCAACATTATTAATATCAGGAACTTTTGAACACCCTATTCCTTGATCAATCCATCTTACGACATATCCTAAAAGTGTTTGTGCAGAATTTGATATTTCTGAATTAATTTCGTCTACTGACCAATTAGGTCTGTTAGCAATTGGAATAGTTAAAAGATCATCTAATTTTGCTGGTGTTCTTGAAGACAATTCCTTTTGAACATTAAATACATCAACTTGATGATAATGAAGAGCGTGTAATGAGGCAGCTGTTGGAGATGGAACCCAGGCACAGTTTGCTCCAGCCTTTAGATGGCCAATCTTTTCTTTCATCATTTTTTTCATTTCATCTGGAGCGGGAAACATACCTTTTCCTATTGCAGCTATACCTGAAAAACCACATTTCAAGCCTATGTCAACGTTGCTATTTTCATATGCCTGTATCCATTTGGAGGTTTTCATGTCACCTTTTTTAATCATTGGGCCAGCTTCCATTGATGTATGCATTTCATCTCCCGTCCGATCAAGAAATCCAGTGTTGATAAAAAAAACTCTATTTTTTAGAGATCGTATACATTCTTTAAGATTTGCCGATGTTCTTCTCTCTTCATCCATGATTCCAATTTTGCAGGTATATTTATCTAATTTCAGTAACTCCTCAACTTTTGTGAATATTAAATCAGTAAAAGCTGTTTCCTCTGGACCATGCATTTTAGGTTTAACAATATAAATTGAACCAGTTTTTGAATTCCTTTTTTTTTTCAAATCATGAAGTGCTGCAGCTGTTGTAATAAAAGCGTCCATTATTCCTTCAGGCACTTCACTACCATCCTCTAAAATAATGGAGGAATTACTCATAAGATGATCAACATTTCTTATTAACAGCAAACTTCTACCATGTAGTTTCAATCCATCGCCATTTTTTGAGATATAACTTCTATCAGGATTTAGTTTTCTTTCTAAATTTTTCCCATTTTTTTCAAATTGAACTTTTAAATCCCCCTTCATTAAGCCAAGCCAATTTCTGTAACATAAAACTTTATCTTGAGCATCTACGGCTGCAACACTATCTTCATTATCACAAATTGTTGATACAGCTGACTCAGCTATTACATCACTAATACCAGCAATATCGTGTGCAGCACTAAAGGCTCTAGGATTGATAATTATCTCAAAGTGGAGATTATTATTCTTCAGTATGATAGCGCTTGGTTTATTGGCATCACCTCTATGACCAATGAATTTCCTTATCTCTTTGAGTTTATATTCATAATCATCTTTTAAGATTATTAAATTTTTATCTACAACTTTTAAACCCGCAATATTTTTCCAGCTTGTTCCATCAATTGGAATGTGTTTATCAAAAAATTCTCTTACATATTTTATTACTTCTTGACCTCGATTTGGGTCATATCTCTCACTCCCTCCTTCTTCAGACTCAATTATGTCTGTTCCATATAAACTATCATATAAACTTACCCATCGAGCATTTGCAGCATTTAATGTATATCTTGCATTCATTATTGGAACCACCAATTGCGGTCCTGCGATTTTTGCTATCTCTTCATCTATTTTATTAGTCTCTATTTGAAAATCAGGACCTTCATTAACTAGATACCCTATATCCTTTAAAAATTTTTTATATTCATTAATATCAATTTCTTTACCTTTATTTTTTACATGCCAATCATTAATCTGCTTTTGTAAAATTTCTCTAAATTTAATTAATTTAGCATTTTTTGGTGCAAGCTCATGAACAGCTTTATCAAAACCATTCCAAAAATTCTCAGAGGATATTTCAGTTCCAGTCAGCAACTCGTTATTTACAAAATCATAAAGTATTTTTGAAACCTTAAGATTATTAATTTTAATATATTTTTCTTGCATATCACTTTTTTTATAAACCCCATCTGTATTTTTTGCCTGAGAGATTTGCTCCTTCGGCGGATCTAAGTCACTTTCCAGAGTGTTATGCCTTATCGGTCCATGATACCTGAGAGTTTCCGGGGTGGTTGCTCCTTCGGTGCTATAAATATAGACTCTTCCGATAATTTAAATTTACTTCTAAATGACATTAAGTCAAATATTAAAATTAACAAACATTTTATTGCCTTTATTGCTACCTAAGTATTATTGTCAGAAATATGAAAAATTATCTTAATTTTGAAACAGACATAAAAGAATTTGAAAAGGAATTGGAGAAATTGAAAGATCCTTTTAATAATGAAGAAGGATTGTCCCAAGTTGATACTAAAAAAATTTCAAAAACACAAAAAGAGCTTGATGAAAAGCTAGAGGAAATTTATTCAAATCTGGATCCTTGGCAAACAACAATGGTCGCTCGACATGAAGATAGGCCAAAATCAAAATTCTTCATCGACAACTTATTTGAGGATTTCATTTCTTTAGCTGGTGACAGATTCTACGGGGAAGACAAATCAGTAATTACAGGTTTTGCAAAATTTAATAACCAGTCAGTTTTAGTTATAGGTCAAGAGAAAGGAGATAATCTTGAAACTAGGATAGAAAGAAATTTTGGTATGATGAGACCTGAGGGATACAGAAAAACTATACGCTTAATGGAATTAGCTGATAAATTTAATATTCCTATAATATCATTTATAGATACACCAGGTGCTTACCCAGGTGTAGGAGCAGAGGAGAGAGGACAAGCAGAGGCCATAGCTAAGTCAATCGAATGTTGTATGAAATTAAAAGTTCCCACAATAGCAGTCATAATTGGAGAAGGAGGATCTGGAGGAGCAATCGCATTAGCTTCATCAAATAAAGTTATAATGTTACAGAATGCTATCTATTCAGTAATCTCTCCAGAGGGATGTGCAACTATTTTATGGCGAGATCCCAAAAAAAATGTTAGATGCAGCTATTGCAATGAAATTATCCGCTAAAGATCTTTTAGAGCTTAAAGTAATAGATGAAATAGTTAATGAGCCTTTGGGGGGCGCTCATAGGGATAAAGATTTAATTTTAAGCAATGTTAGAAATTCGATCTCTAAAAATTTAAGTTTTTTTAAAACAATGACCGCTGATGAAATTTTAAATCAAAGAAAAAATAAATTTTTAAAAATTGGAAGAAATAAAGGATTCATTAGTGATTCAGAAAATTTAAGTAATTTAGAAATTAAAAAAAATAAAATCAGTGAATTAATTAATAAAAAAGAAAATATATTTTTTGTAGCTGGATTTGTATTATTATCATTATTATTGTTATTTCTTTTTTTATAAAGCACCGCAGCAGTGTTTATATTTCTTTCCTGATCCACAATAACAGGGTTCGTTTCTTCTCATTTTTTTCTCAGGAATTTTAGAATAATTCTTTTTTTCAATTTGATCTTTACTTTTTTCAACTGGTTGCTCAACAACTCTTAAGTTCATTAAGACAGTAATGTAATCTAGTTTAAGTTTTTCTAATAATATTGAGAATAAATTAAAAGCTTCTTTTTTATACTCAATCAAAGGGTCTCTTTGTCCATATGATCTAAGACCAATAACCTGCCTTAATTGTTCCAAGTACTGTATATGAGATCTCCAATTCAAATCAATAGATTGTAAAAATATTCGTTTTTCTATTTCTTTTGCCTGAGACTCACCTAAAATTTTTACCCTTTCTTCTCTGTTTTCATTAAATTGTTTAATAATATTTTGTTTTATATTTTCATCATTTGACAAGGCTAACTCTTGAAATTGACTTTCATTAATATTTTTTCCCATGAGAGTTTTGATTCTATTATTAAATTCATTACTTTTTGGGTTTGAGATTTTTTGAATTTTCAACTTGATTAAATCGTCAATAATTTCGTTTAAAAAATTTTCTGAATAATTAAAAATTTCTTCACTATTCATTGCATTGTTTCTTTGTGTAAAAATTACATGTCTTTGATCATTTAAAACATTATCAAATTTTATTAGAGTTTTTCTAATGTCAAAGTTCCTTGCCTCAACTTTTTGTTGAGCCCTTTCTAAAGCTTTGTTTATCCAAGGATGGTCAATACTTTCTCCATCTTTTAAACCCAATTTTTTTAGTATATTATTCATAGATTCTGAGCCAAATATTCTCATAAGGTCATCTTCAAGACTTACATAGAATATGGAGGAACCCTCGTCACCCTGTCTTCCTGATCTCCCCCTAGCTTGATTATCAACTCTTCTAGACTCCATTCTCTCAGTTCCAATAACAAATAATCCACCTTTTGATTTTATTTTCTCTTTTTCTTTTTTAAGATCAGCTTCAACAACTGATCCTTTTTTTCCTCCTAATTGTATATCTACTCCACGACCAGATATACTTGTTGTAATTATTAAGGAACCAGTTTTACCAGCATTGGCAATTATCTCAGCCTCATTTTCATGATTTTTTGCGTTTAATACAACATGTTTAATTTTTTCCTTATCAAGTAATTTTGAGTAAATTTCAGACTTATTGATGCTTGAAGTAAAAACAAGAAGTGGCTGGCCTTGCTCATGACAGCTTTTTATTTTGTCTATTATTGCAATATTCTTCTCCTCTTCAGTTCTAAATATTTGATCGTTATGATCAATACGTATCATGGGATTATTTGTAGGAATTACCACAACAGGAAGATTATAAATTTCGTAAAACTCTTCAGCTTCTGTAGCAGCTGTTCCCGTGCATCCAGAAATTTTTTTATAAAGTTTGAAATAATTTTGATAAGTTATTGAGGCCAGCGTATGATTCTCAGCTTGAATTTCAATTTTTTCTTTAGCCTCTAATGCTTGATGAAGACCATCTCCAAATCTTCTTCCCTCTAAAATTCTACCAGTAAGTTCATCAATAATCTTTAAGTTACCTTCTTTAACAATATAATCTTTACCTTTTTCAAATAAGTGATTTGCTCTTAAGGCTTGGTTTACGTAATGTACTAAAGCTAAATTTTCTGGATCATAAAAGTTATTATTTTTTAAAATTCCAGCTTCAGAAAATATTTTTTCTACATTATTGATTCCATCATTAGTTAGAATTATATTTTTATCTTTTTCATCAATTTCATAATCTTTTTGATTTAATAGTCTTACAAGTTTATCAACTGCTAAGTACTGGTTAGTTTTATTTTCAGCAGCACCCGATATGACCAGAGGGGTTCTTGCCTCATCTATCAAACAAGAATCAATTTCATCTACTATAGCGTAATAATGTTCTCTTTGAACTTTTTCATTCTCCGAGTATTTCATATTATCTCTAAGATAATCAAAACCAAGTTCGCTGTTAGTTGCATAAGTTATATCACAATTATAATTTTTATTTCTTTCATAATCGTCTTGATCATTATTTATGAATCCTGAGGTCAAGCCTAAAAAATTATAAATTACCCCCATTTCAATAGAGTCTCTTTTTGCGAGATAGTCATTAACCGTCACAATATGTACACCTTTTCCTTTAAGTGCATTAAGATATGCCGATAAAACTATTGTTAAAGTTTTACCTTCACCGGTTTTCATTTCAGCAATTTTTTTTTCGTGTAAAACGATTCCACCAATTAACTGAACATCATAATGCCTTTCATTTCTTGTACGTCTTGACGCCTCTCTGACCAATGCAAAGGCCTCAGGTAGAATTTGTTCAATAGTTTGACCGTTTTGAATTCTTTCTTTAAATTCATTGGTTTTTTTTGGAAATTCCTCATCGTTAAATTTTTTAATATTTTCTTCAAAAAGGTTGATTTGATTAACAATATTACCAATTCTATCAAGCTCCTTTTGATTACTTGATTTTATGAATTTAGAAATAAAGTTAAAAGGATTAAACATGGTTTTTGATATACAATTTAATTACAATTTTTAATATAGTTATTTATTATAAATTTTAAATATTATGGGTATCAATTTATCAAATTTTTTAAATTCTAAATCTCAAAATCTTAAATTAAACCATTTTCAGGATCTTGATCACATCGATGGTCTATCAATTTCTGCTGTTTGTGCAGATCTTTATAAAACTAAAAGAGATGATCTGGTGATGTTTTATTTTAGAGAAGGGGCAAATTTTGCATCAGTTTACACTAAGTCCAGGATTAAATCTGAAAATATTAAATGGAATTTAAACCAAAAAACTAAAAAAATTTTTTCATTAATAGTAAATACCAGTAATGCAAACTCTTTTACTGGCGATCAAGGTTATAAAAGTTTACAACACATTGCAGAAACAGTCTCAAAACAGCTGACTGATAAACAAAAAGATGACGAAGAAAACCCAATTATAATAAAACCAAAAAATATTATTTTTGGATGCACAGGAACAATCGGTGAAAAATTTCCTGAAGAAAAAATTAGATTAAAAATTCCTAATTTAATCAAGAATATTAAATATACTCAAAATAAATATATATGGATGAAAGCAGCTTTAGGAATAATGACTACCGATACTCAGCCAAAAATTGCTATGGACGAATGTAGAATTGGTAATGTACCTGTTAAAATTTATGGGATTGCAAAGGGTTCTGGCATGATACAACCAAACATGGCAACCACTTTAGGATATGTTTTTACAGATGCAGAAATTTCTAATGAAGTTTTAAAAAAATTATTAAAAAAAAATATTGAAAATACTTTTAATGCCATAAGTTGTGACGGAGACACAAGTACAAATGATATGATTTCAATTTTTTCAACAGGAAAAGCAAAAAATTCTTTTGTAAAAAGTATTACAGATAAGAAAATAAAATCATTTGATGAGTCTTTAAATAAAGTTTTGTTAAATTTAGCTAAAAGAGTGGTGGCAGATGGGGAAGGTGCCTCAAAGTTTGTTACAATAAATGTAACAAATTCTAAAACTGAAGATGATGCAAAAAAAATTGCCTTTTCAATTGCAAATTCTCCTTTGGTAAAGACTGCTTTAGCTGGAGAAGATCCAAATTGGGGAAGAATTATTATGGCAATTGGTAAATCTGATGTTGAAATAAATTTAAACAAATTATCTCTAAAATTTGGAGATTTAAATATTGTTAGTAAAGGAAAAATATATAATCAATATAGTGAAATAGATGCGGCAAATTATATGAAAAACTCAAGCATAGACATTGAAGTGAACATTGGTAATGGAAATAAAAATTTTAAGGTTTACACAATGGATTTTACCAAAAAATATATAGAGATTAATTCTGATTATAGGAGTTAATATATTGAAATTTCACAAATCAATAATTAAATAATAACAATGATTAAATATAATCTAAATTGTAAAAAATGTGATTTATCTTTTGATAGTTGGTTTGCTTCCTCAAAAGAGTATGAAAAATTAAAAAGAAAAAAGTTGATAAATTGTCATGGTTGTGGATCTCTAAGAGTTGAAAAAAATTTAATGGCCCCAAAATTGATTAAGCAAACATTGAGCCAAAAAACTGATAAAGAATTTTTAAAATTAAAAAAAATAAGAAAAACAATTTCAGAGTATCAAAAGTTTATAAAAAACAATTTTGATTATGTAGGAAAAAATTTTGCTTATGAAGCAAGATCAATTCATTATGATAAAAAAAAAAATTAATAAGGGGATTTACGGAACAGCATCAAAAGAAGATCTAAAAGAACTTAAAGAAGAAGGTATTGATGCTCAATTGTTACCTTGGGTAGAGGAAAGTAATAATTAATTTTTTATAAATTTAGCAATATAGTTCACAGATTTATCACTGCTTAAATTCCACTGATCAGTCAAAATATTAAATTTCATGCCATCCACTCTCTCAACTAAAAGATTATTTTCTTTTTGAATTGAAATTAAATCTTCAGGTTTTACAAATTTTCCCCATTCATGTGTTCCAATTGGTAGCCATCGTAATACATATTCTGCACCTACGATTGCAAATATATATGATTTTAAAGTTTTATTTAATGTAGCAACAAACATTATACCATTTTTTTTTAAAAGCTTATTACACGATTTTAAAAAAAAACTTACATCTTCAACATGCTCAACTATTTCCATATTTAAGATTACATCAAATTCATTTATAATATTTAATTTTTCAGGTGATGTACAAATATAATTTATTTTTAAATTATTTTTTTTTGCGTGAAGCTTTGCAACTTCTATATTTTTTTCTGATGCGTCGATTGCTGTAACTTCAGCACCTAATCTATGCATTGGTTCAGACAGCAATCCCCCACCACAACCTATATCTAAAATTTTTATATTTTTTAAAGGGGTTTTTATTTGATCTAATTTAAATGTTTTTATAATATTTTCTTTAATATAAGAGATTCTAATAGGATTAAATTTATGCAATGGTTTAAATTTACCATTTGGATCCCACCATTCTTCTGCAATTTTTGAAAATTTTTCTATTTCTTTTTTATTGATTGTGTTATTTTTCATTTGTAAGTTGACTTTATAATCAACATGTATTTATTCAATATTTTTTAAACAAAATTATATTTTATCATGAAAATTGTAGTATTAAAATTTGGGGGAACGTCAGTTGGCACAACAGAGAAAATCAAAAAAGTTGCTGAAATCATTGCTAATTATAAAAAGAAAAAATATAAAGTAATTGTAATTTCATCAGCAATGAGCGGTGTGACAAATGAGTTAATAAAAAAATCTTTTCAAATAAGTGAAAATTTTTCTGAGTCAGAGCATGATGTTTTAGTTTCCTCTGGAGAGCAAATTGCTTGTTCGCTAATAGCTGGAAGATTAAAACATAAAGGCTTCAAATCTAGATCTTGGTTATCATGGCAAATTCCAATTATCACAGTGGGTAAACATAAGAATTCAAGGATTAATCAAATTAATAAAAATAAAATTTTTAAATATTTAAGAGATGGTGGCATACCGATTATCACAGGTTTTCAGGGAATTAATAATGAAAATAGAGTAACCACTATTGGGAGAGGTGGATCAGACGCAAGTGCAATTATGTTTGCAAAATTTTTCAAAGCAGAAAGATGCATAATCTATACTGATGTTGAAGGAATATATACTACAGATCCAAACAAATTAAAAAATGCAAAAAAAAATTAAAGTAATTTCATATGAAGAAATGTTGGAAATGTCCTCGTTGGGAGCTAAGGTTATGCAGCCAGTATCAATTCAAGATGCAAGATTAAACAGAATTGATATTGAGGTTAAATCATCATTTATTAAAAGATCAGGAACACTAATTACAAAAAGATCTAACATAATTAATAATAAAATTGTTACTGGAATAACCTCTACACAAAACGACTCAAAAGTTTCCCTTATTGGTGTTAAAGATAAACCAGGTGTCGCCGCATCTATTTTTAAACCATTATCTAAAAATTTAATTAATGTTGATATGGTAGTGCAAAATATTTCTCCTAACGGTAAAGAAACAGATTTAACATTCACAATTAAAACAGAAGATTTAAATAAAACAAAAAAAATTATTCAAGAAAATAGAAATATTAATTATAGAAAATTATTATTTGAAAAAAATGTTTCAAAAATTTCAGTAATTGGCGTTGGAATGATAACGACACCTGGGGTAACATTTAGAATGTTTCAAGCCTTAGCTAATAATAAAATTAATATAAAAGTAATTTCAACTTCTGAGATAAAAATTTCAGTTTTAATCGATAAAAAAAATACTAGAAAGGCTATAATTGCACTTCATAAAGAATTTAAACTAGGCAAATAAGTATGAGTATAAGACCATTTAGAGATATCAACAGAAGAAAAACAAAAGAAATTAGTGTCGGCAAAGTAAAAGTTGGAGGAAACAATCCTATATCTGTTCAATCTATGACCAACACTTTAACTACTGATGTAAAGGCAACTATTAAACAAATAAATGAAATTCAAAGTGAAGGTGCTGATATTATAAGAGTTTCTTGCCCTGATGAGCCTTCTACCAAAGCTCTTAAAGAAATTATAGAACATGTAGATGTTCCCATTGTAGCTGATATTCATTTTCATTATAAAAGAGCTGTGGAGGCTGCTGTTAGTGGCGCTAGTTGTTTAAGAATTAATCCTGGTAACATTGGTAATAAAAATAAAATTAAAGAGGTAGTAAAAGCAGCTCGTGATAATGATTGTTCTATAAGAGTAGGTGTTAATGCTGGATCTTTAGAGAAGGATATTTTAGAGAAATACAGAGAACCTTGTCCAGAAGCATTAGTCGAGAGCGCTTTAAGAAATATAAAAATTCTTGAGGATGAAAATTTTAATAATTTAAAAATAAGCGTCAAATCATCAGATGTTTTTTTATCAATTGAGGCTTATCGTCAATTATCAAAGGCTACAGATTATCCTCTACATCTAGGAATTACAGAGGCTGGAAGTTATATTCCAGGAAGCATAAAATCTTCTATTGGTTTAGGAACCTTACTTTTAGATGGTATAGGTGACACCATAAGAATTTCTCTATCTGATAATCCTGTCGAGGAGGTTAAAATTGGAAATGAAATATTAAAATCTCTAAATTTACGGGAAAGAGGTGTTAAAATAATTTCCTGTCCATCATGTGCGAGACAAGGATTTCAAGTGATTGATACTGTTAAAATTTTAGAACAAAAACTTTCACATATTAAGGCCCCTATCACTCTCTCTATAATTGGATGCGTGGTAAATGGTCCAGGCGAAGCAGCAATGACGGATGTAGGAATTACTGGAGGTAAAAAGGGAAATAATATGCTTTATTTGTCAGGTGTTCAGTCAGAAAAAGTTGTAACAAACAATATGATTGAAAAGATTGTAAATGAAGTTGAGAAGAAAGCATTGGAATTAGAGAACAAATAAATGATCCCCTTAAAAACAATAGAAGATTTGATTGGTAAACATGAACTGTTAGAAAAAGAACTATCCTCAGGATCAATAGATAAAAAAACTTTTGCAGAAAAATCTAAAGAATATTCTAATTTAAATGAAATTATTGAAAATGCAAAAAAATATGTATCTTATGAAAGCAATAAGTCAGAACTTCAAAAAATTCTTGATGATAAAAATTCAGATGAAGAAATTAGAAAAATGGCAGAAGCTGAATTAACTGACCTTGATATAGAAAATGCAAAAGACGAAAAAAAATTAAAACTTTTTTTATTGCCAAAAGATGAGGCTGATAAAAAAAATGCAATAATTGAAATTAGAGCAGGCACAGGTGGATTAGAAGCAAGCTTATTTGCATCAGATTTATTTAAAATGTATGAAAAAGTAAGTCATAAAAAAAAATGGATTGTAGAATTAATTTCTATTTCTCAAAGTGAGGCAGGAGGATTAAAAGAGGTAATTGCATCAATAAAAGGAAATAATATTTATTCTACTTTGAAATATGAAAGTGGTGTTCATAGAGTTCAAAGAGTGCCTGACACAGAAACACAAGGAAGAGTTCATACATCAGCTGCTACTGTTGCAGTACTACCTGAGGCAGAAGAAGTTGATGTAAAGATAAATGAGTCTGATCTAAGAATAGATGTCTTTAGAGCAGGAGGACCTGGAGGACAATCTGTAAATACAACTGACAGTGCAGTGCGTATCACTCATTTACCTACTGGACTTTCAGTTTCTCAACAGGATGAAAAATCACAACATAAAAATAAAGCGAAAGGAATGAAGATTTTAAGAGCAAGACTTTATGAACTAGAAAGAATGAGAATTGATCAAGAGAGATCTCAAGATAGAAAAAGTAAAATTGGAACAGGGGATAGATCGGAGAGAATTAGAACATATAACTTTCCCCAAGGAAGAGTAACAGATCATAGAATCAATTTAACACTTCATAAGTTAAGTGAATTTTTAGAGGGAGAAGCTTTTGATGAAATGATAGAATCTTTAACACTACAAGCACAAGAGGAAAGTTTAAGTAACTTAAATTAAAATGAAAATTGAAACTGCCATTCAGCAAGCAAATAATATTTTGAAAAAAAATTATATTAAAAACTCATTACTTGATACTGAATTATTAATTTCAAAAGCAATCAATAAAGATAGGGAATATTTAATCTTAAATAATAAAATGAAAATCAGACAAAATGATTATGCTAAGTTTAAAAAACTAATAATAGAACGATCAAAAGGAAAACCTATAGCCCATTTAGTTGGAAAAAAAAATTTTTGGAAATATGATTTTTATATAGATAAAAATGTTCTTATTCCAAGACCAGACACAGAATTGATAATTGAGCAAGTTTTAAAAATTTATAAGAATAAACAAAATATTAAATTTTTAGATGTTGGAGTAGGATCTGGTGCAATTTTATTATCTATTTTGAGCGAAAAAAAGGGTTTTTTTGGTACAGGCATTGATATTAGTAAAGAATGTTTAAATATTTCAAAAAAAAATGCAATTAAGCTTAAGGTAAATGAACGAGTAAAATTATATAAATCAAATATTGACAATTTTAAAAAGGGCAAATATGATTTGATCATATCTAATCCTCCTTATATTAAAAAATTAGATTTAAGTAAATTAGATAAGGATATTAGAAATTTTGAGCCACATATAGCTCTTGATGGTGGATTAGACGGATTATCAGAAATCAGAAAAGTAATAAATAAATCTGCTGAGCTGATAAAAAAAAATGGAAAGCTGATTTTAGAAATTGCCTTTAACCAAAGAATTGAAGTGAAGAAAATATTAGAAAATAATGGTTTTTATGTTGATGCAGTTATCAAAGATTTAGCAAAAAATGACAGATGCATAATTAGTAAAAAAATTTAATATTTATGGTTACATTTAGAAATAATAATAACAGAAGAAATAACTTCAGAAGAAGTGATAGAAACTTTAAAAATAATAGTGATAGACCTAAATTTGGTTCAAATTTTTCTAATAATGAATCTTTTCAAAGAAAAATTCCTGGAAGAAACAATCACAACGCCTCTAAATTAATTGAAAAATACAATAATTTAGCAAGAGAGGCTCTATCAACTGGTGATAAAATACTATCAGAAAACTATTTTCAGCACGCAGACCATTTTACAAGAATTTTGAATGAGCAAGAGAGTTTTAAAAAACAGAGGTTCTCTAATAATCAAACCGATGAAAAACCTATCGAAGAAAAAAATGATTCTGCAAGTAATGAAGCAAAAAAAACAGATACTGTAAATTCTGAGAAAATTTCAACAGACCCTAAAATTGTTGCTACAAACAATTAATTTAAACCTATTATCTTCTCTGATTTTAAGACTTCTAATTTTATCTTTTTAGTTTCAAATATTTTTCTATCTTGTCCTTTTAAAATTTTTCCAGAAGGTAATTTTAATTTTTGAGAATTTACTTTTTTCCCATTTATAATAACTTCATAGTGCAAATGTGGTCCTGTAGATTTTCCTGTTGATCCAACATATCCAATCGTTTGTCCTTGTTTTACTCTAATTCCACTTTTTATTCCTGGAGCAAATTTAGACATATGAGCATAAACTGTTTGATAAGTTGAATTATGTTTTATGACCACACAATTTCCTCCACCACCACACCAACTAGCTTTTTTAACTATTCCATCTCCCGAAGCCATAATTGGTGTTCCCATTGGCGCAGCAAAGTCTGTACCACGATGCATTTTATTAAATCCATCTATAGGATGTTTTCTCATTCCAAATGGTGATGATAATCTTGCTCCATTTATGGGAGTTTTCATTAATGCCTTTTTTATACTTTTACCATTTTTATCATAATGACCTGAGTTTTTTTCATCATCAAAATAATATAGAGAATTGTCTTGACCACTTAATATCAAATTTGCATATAAAATATTTCCAGTCTCAATTATTTTTTTATTATCGTCTACAAAAACTTCATACATAATTTGAAATCTATCTTTCTTTCTAATGTCTCTTTGAAAATCAACTTGAAAGCCGTAAATACCTGCAAGTTCTATAATAGCGTTGGGTGGAATATTTTTATCATTAGCAGATTTATATAGGCTTTGAAGAATTATATTCTCTTTGTAAATAACTTTTTTATTAAGCTTTAGTAATACTACCTCTTTTTCAAATTTATTATTATCAATGTTTCTACTTAAAATTATTCTCTCTTTATTAGAAATTTGAAACACAAATTCTTTAATAGAATTATTTGATTGATCTATTGTCATAAAAAATTTTTGATCGGTATTTAATTTATTTAGATTAATTTTCTCAGAAAGTTTTCTTTTAATTATTTCAATTTCCTTTTTATCAACAAAATAATTCTTCAAAATATTATCAAAGGTTTCCCCAGAAGAAATTTTGTGATTAATCTTTTTAAATTTTGCCTCTAAATTATTTAAGAAATGATTGGCTGTTTTTTTAAAATAAATATTATTTATTACTTCTTTATAAGAATTAGCAATTTTTGAT
>CABXTP010000013.1 GCA_902515175.1 uncultured Pelagibacteraceae bacterium | reverse complement strand
TCAAAGCAAATAAAATTCCCACATATGTAGCAACACCTTTTCCACCTTTAAACTTTAGCCAGATTGGAAATACATGACCTAAAAAAAACACATAAAGAAGTAATATATAAAAAATCTTGGTAAAAAATTTTCACATAAATTACAGGTACAACAGCTTTTAATAGATCTAAAACTAAAGTCGAATAACCAATACTTTTATTTCCAGTTCTTAAAGCATTGGTCGCTCCAATATTTCCTGATCCGATTTCTCTAATATCTTTTTTTAAAAAAATCTTTGTTAATATAAAACCAAATGGTATGGAACCTACGAGGTAGGAAATTGTACCTATCAAAAAAATATCCATATTATAGCTTAAATAATTCTTTACCTTTTACAAATGTATTTACAACTTTGCCTTGCAGTTTTTTATCTTCAATTGAGGTATTTTTTGATTTTGAAATTAAATTTTCTTTTTTTACAATCCATGGTTTATCTATATCTACAATACATAAATCTGCATCACTCCCAACTGAGAGGTTTCCTTTATCTATTTTAAGTATTTTTGCAGGGTTTGATGTGAGAGCTCTTATGATGGTCTCTAATTTAAGAGAACCATTATGATAAAGTTCTAAACTCAAAGATAATAATGTTTCTATACCAGAAGCCCCAGTTGCTGCCTGAGAAAAAGTAAGCCTTTTAGACTCCTCATCTTCAGGTTTGTGATCAGAGACAATAACATCAATTAATCCATCTTTTACTCCTTGAACTAAAGCTACTCTGTCTTCCTCTCTTCTCAGAGGGGGTGATAATTTCAAAAAAGTTCTAAAGTCTCCTATATCATTTTCATTCAATGAGAGATTGTTAATAGAGACGCCCGAAGTAAATTTTACAATTTCTTTTCTTTGTTTAATTACTTCTATGGATTTTTGAGAAGATAATTGTGATATATGATATCTACATTTAACTTTTTCCAATAAAGTTAAATCTCTTTCTATCAATATTCTCTCAGCAATTTCTGGTATGCCAGACAGACCTAGTTTTGAGGCAATAATACCTGAATTGATCATACCATTTTTTGCAAGCTCGTAATCTTCAGCATGTTGCATTATTAAACACCCAAGATCTTTTGCAGAATTCATTATTCTCGACATTAATCTTGGATTTTGAATTGTTTTAATTCCATCTGTAAAAGCGACTATCCCTTTTTTTTGTAATAGACCAAATTCTATCATGTTAGTGCCTTCAATATTTTTAGTCAGTGAAGCGCAAGGGAAAATGTTTATTTTAGATTTATCTCTTCCTCTTCTTTTTAAAAAATCGACAATTGATACATTGTCTATAATTGGATCAGTATTTGGCATTGTGACAACCGATGTTACGCCACCAGCCAAAGCTGCATTACTTAAAGTTCTAAAATTTTCTTTATATTCATAACCAGGTTCACCAACAAAAACTCGCATATCAACAAGTCCTGGAAATATATATTTTCCTTTTAGATCAATTGGCTTTTCTCTTGTTGGGAGATTATTAGTATTAACTTTTTTTCCAATAGCTTCAATTTTACCATCCTCTCCAATAATCAATCCACCATTTTCATTAATAGAATTGTGAGGATCTATTATGTTTGCATTTATAAAGTATTGTTTTTTCATCTATGTACAAAATATTTTCAAACAAGCCATACGCACTGCTACACCAAGTTCAACCTGTTCTTTAATTACACTTTTGTTAATATCATCAGCTAACATGGTATCAATTTCGATACCTCTATTCATTGGCCCAGGGTGCATTATTAATGCATCTGGTTTTGCATGTTCTAATTTATCAGGAGTAAGACCGTAATATTCATAATATTCTCTATTTGAAGAAAGATAAGAACTTGTCATTCTCTCATTTTGTAATCTTAACATCATGACAATGTCGCAATCTTTTAAACCTTTTTTCATATCAGTAAAAATATTAACTCCAAATTTATCAATTTCTTTTGGCATTAAATTTGTCGGAGCAATTATATTTACTTCAGCACCTAACATATTAAGTAGGTAGATATTAGATCTTGCTACACGTGAATGTAGTATGTCACCACAAATTGCAATTTTTAGTCCCTCAATTTTTTCTTTACGATTTTTAATTGTTAAAGCATCTAATAAAGCTTGAGTAGGGTGCTCTCTTCTTCCATCACCAGCATTTAATACAGCACAATTTACTTTTTGTGAAAGTAAGTTACAAGCTCCTGAGTCCTGATGTCTAACAACAATAATATCTGGATGCATTGCATTTAAAGTCATCGCTGTATCAATTAATGTCTCACCTTTTTTAATTGCAGAGTTGCTAATGTTCATAGACATAACATCTGCTCCAAGTCTTTTTCCAGCTAATTCAAATGAACTTTGAGTTCTAGTAGAGGGTTCAAAGAATAAATTTATTTGTGTTTTACCTCTTAAAACATCAATTTTTTTATTTTTGCTTTGATTAACTTTTATAAAAGTGTGTGCTTCATCAAGTATTAAATTAACATCATTAATTGATAAATCTTGAATACCTAACAAGTGTTTTTGGGAAATTTTAACAGCTTTATTTGTTTTAATTGCCATTAAAACCAACTCTATAGCTATTAACCTCTACAATAGCAAGTATTAATTATTCAAAAAATCTATCGCACCTTGTAATATAAAAGCAGCAGCATTTTCATCAATTTTCTTTTCTCTTTTACTTACATTGACATCTAATTCACTAGATAGATTAAAGGCACCAACTGTTGATAATCTTTCATCCCATAGGCAAATTGGAATATTAATGTTTTTATCGATATTTTGAGCAATATCTTTCACAGATTGAGCAGATCTACCCGATGTACCATCCATATTTAGAGGATTTCCAATCACGATTCCCTTAATATTATTTTCATCGATAATCATCCTAAGTTCAGAAATTAATTCATTTAAACTATTTCGATTTATTGTTTTTAGTGGAGTAGCTATTAATTGTTTTTCATCACAAATAGATACACCAATTCTTTTAGAACCAAGGTCTAAACCTATCAATCTACACTTATCTGAGTGTTTTTTTTTAAATTCTTCTAAAGTGATCATATTGTATATTTCAAACTTAAGTGATAGTTTGCGTCATATCTAAATAGCATATGAGTATAGATCTTAAAACAATAAAACATATATCTAAATTATCAAGGATTTCAGTTGATGAAAAAAAAGCTGAAAAATTAGCCGGTGATTTAAATTCAATCTTTGATTTTATAGAAAAACTTAATGAATTAAAAACAGATAATATTGAGCCATTAACTTCTGTTGCTGAAACAACATTAAAATTAAGATCTGATGAAGTAAAAAGTAAGAATATCAGAGAACAAATAGTTAAAAATTCTCCACAAGAGAATGAAGATTATTTTGTAGTACCAAAGGTGATAGAATAATGTCAGATATAACAAAACAATCTTTAACAGAATTAGTTGAAAATATTAAAAATAAAAAATTATCTTCAACAGATATAACTAAGGCATTCATCGAAAGATCTGAAAATTCTAAAGAATTAAATGCTTATATTACTGAGGACTACACATCAGCTTTAGATAAAGCAAAAAAATTTGATCAAAAACCTAATTTAAATTTAAAATTACCTGGAATTCCGATGGCAGTTAAAGATTTATTTTGCACAAAGGATGTTAAAACAACTGCTGGTAGTAAAATTTTAAATAATTTTATACCAACCTATGAGTCGACAGTAACTGATAATATTTGGAAAGAAGGTGGAATACTTTTAGGGAAATTAAATTGTGATGAATTTGCAATGGGTTCATCAAATGAAACTAGTTTTTTTGGTAATGTGCAAAATCCTATTGATAAAGATTTAGTTCCAGGAGGTTCATCTGGTGGATCAGCTTCAGCCGTTGCTGGACAATTAACTCCAATTACAATTGGTACAGATACTGGTGGCTCAATAAGACAACCAGCTTCATTTACAGGAACAGTAGGTTTAAAACCTACATATGGAAGTTGCTCACGTTATGGAATTGTCGCTTTTGCGTCATCTTTAGATCAGGCTGGACCAATGGCACAAAATGTTAAAGATTGCGCTCTACTACAGGAAGTAATTAGCTCTTATGATTCTAAAGATTCTACTTCAGTAGATTTTAAGAGAAATCAATATAGCAAAGAACTTACAAATAACATAAAGGGAAAAAAAATTGGGATACCAAAAGAATATAGAGTTGATGGGATGCCAAAAGAAATTGAGGATCTTTGGCAAAAAGGAATTCAGTATGTTAAAGATTGTGGAGCAAAAACTATTGATATTTCTCTTCCAAATACTAGTTATGCTTTACCAACTTATTATATTGTTGCTCCCGCTGAAGCCTCTTCAAACTTAGCAAGATATGATGGTGTTAAGTATGGATTTAGAGCTAAAGGTGAAAACTTAATTGATATGTACGAAAAAACTAGATCTGAAGGTTTTGGCGCTGAAGTTCAAAGAAGAATTATGATTGGAACCTATGTATTATCATCTGGTTATTATGATGCATATTATTTAAAGGCTCAAAAAGTAAGAAAACTTATTAAAAATGATTTCGATGAAGCATACAAAAAAGTTGATGCAATTTTAACACCATCTACACCTAGTGCAGCGTTTAAAATAGGTGAAAAAACAAATGATCCAGTTTCTATGTATCTTAACGATATATTTACAGTACCAGTTAATTTAGCTGGGCTACCAGGTATATCAATTCCTGCAGGACATGACTCAAAAGGCTATCCATTAGGTTTGCAAATAATTGGTAAAGCCTTTGATGAACAAAATATACTTAATATTGCCTATGCGATGGAACAAAAGATAAATTTTAAAAATAAAATAACAGATTGGTGGATTAAGTGAGTAAAAATAGCTCAGAATATTTGATTAATCGAAAAGACAATCAATATGAAGTTGTAATTGGTTTAGAGGTTCATGCACAAGTATTATCTGAGTCTAAATTATTTTCTACTTCAGCTACAAAATTTGGAGCTGAACCAAATACCCAAGTAAGTTTAGTTGATGCTGCATTTCCAGGAATGTTACCAGTAATAAATGAATTTTGTGTTAAACAAGCAATTAAAACTGGTATTGGCCTCAACGCAAAAATTAATAAACGTTCAGTATTTGATAGAAAAAATTATTTTTATGCTGATTTACCTCAAGGATATCAAATATCACAATTTAAAGATCCAATAGTAGGTGAGGGTAAAGTTATTTTGGATATGCCTAATGGTAAAAAAGAAATTGGTATAGAAAGATTACATCTAGAACAAGACGCTGGAAAAAGTATACATGATCTTGACCCACAAAATACCTTTGTTGATTTAAACAGATCCGGGGTAGCTTTAATGGAAATAGTGAGCAAGCCTGATCTAAGATCCCCAGATGAGGTTAATGCTTATATCAAAAAATTAAGATCTATAATGAGATATTTAGGAACTTGTGATGGAAATATGCAAGAAGGATCTTTAAGAGCTGATGTAAACGTTTCAGTAAGACCAAAAGGCTCAAAAGAATTTGGTACACGGTGTGAAATTAAAAACGTTAATTCAATTAAATTTATGCAGATGGCAATAGAATATGAGGCTAACAGACAAGTTGATTTAATAGAGGAAGGCAAAACTATTGATCAAGAAACAAGACTTTTTGATACGAAGAAAAATGAGACAAGATCAATGAGATCAAAAGAAGATGCCCATGATTACAGATATTTTCCTGACCCTGATTTATTACCTTTGGAGGTTTCGGAAAAATTTATTGAAGAACTTAAAAATAATATTCCAGAACTCCCAGACGATAAAAAGATAAGATTTATTGAAGAATTTAAATTATCTCCTTATGAAGCCAATATTTTAGTGTCTGATATTGATACTGCGAAATACTTTGAAGAGGTTGTAGCTAAAATGGGTAAAAATAAAG
Organism: uncultured Pelagibacteraceae bacterium; assembly: GCA_902515175.1. Taxonomy (GTDB): domain Bacteria; phylum Pseudomonadota; class Alphaproteobacteria; order Pelagibacterales; family Pelagibacteraceae; genus Pelagibacter. The sequence goes on along the minus strand of CABXTP010000013.1, from coordinate 10,229 downwards.
ATATTAAGTTAGCAGTCAATTGGATTACAGGAGAACTATTTGCTGTTTTAAATAGCAAAGGTTTAGAAATTTCTCAAAGTCCAGTGAGTGCTAAGAATTTTGCTATTTTGATAAATCTTATTAAGAATGGAACTATCTCAGGAAAGATAGCAAAAACTGTTTTTGAATTGATGATCGATGGTGATAAAGATCCACAAAAGATTGTAGAAGAAAAAGGATTAAAACAACAAAGTGATCCAAAAGCTTTAGAGGCTTTAATCGAAAAAATAATTAATGACAATAGAGAAAAAGCAATTGAATATAAACAAGGTAAAGAAAAATTATTTGGTTTTTTTGTTGGTCAAGCAATGAAGGCATCAGGTGGAAAAGCTAACCCTCAATTAATCAATGAGATCTTAAAGAAAAGATTATAAGGTTATGGGTTCAGACCTTAATATCAATAAACATTTACAAGATTATATTCTAAAGAATGGATTGAAATTACATCCAATTCAAAAAGAAATAATAGATTACAACTTATCACTCGGTGATTCAAAAAGAATGCAAATATCTATTTCTCAATGTCAATTTCTACATCTGATTATTAAAGTTTCCAAAATTAAAAAAGTTCTAGAGATAGGAACCTTTACTGGTTTAAGTACACTATCCATGGCCTTAGCTTTACCAGAAAATGGTAACATAGTTGCGTTAGATAAAAATGAAGAGACAAATAAAATTGCTCAAAATTTTTTTAGAAAAGCTAATCAAAATCATAAGATTAAAACAATAATTAAACCGGCTTTAGAAAGTTTAATGAGTATTAGAAATGAAAAATTTGATTTAGTCTTTATTGATGCTGATAAAATGAATTACAAAAAGTATTATGAAATTTCATTAGATTTATTGAATAAAGAGGGTTTAGTGATAATTGACAATGTATTATGGCATGGGGAAGTTGTTAACAAAGATATAAATGACAAAATTACAAAAAGTATAAGAGTTTTGAATGATTTTATTTCTAAGGATACAAGAATTGAAAAGGTCATGGTACCTTTTGGTGATGGAATGACTGTTTGTAGGAAGATTTAATGTTCACTGTATTTGGTTTTTATAAATTTCAAAAAATAAATGATTTAAAAAAAAATCAAAAAATATTGAGTAATCTCTTAGCTAATAATTATATTAATGGATCAATTATTATATCCAAAGAGGGTCTAAATGGATCTATATGTGGAATAAATAAAGATATTAAGACTACAATTATTAGATTAAAAAAAATTTTGAATATTAAAGAATTTGATAGTTTCAATAATTCTATGAGTTTATTTAAACCTTTTCACAAACCAAAAGTAAAAATTAAAAATGAAGTTGTTCCAATGAATCTAAAAATATCGAAGAGGATCAAAAAAAAGAATACCCATATTGATCCAATAAAATGGAATAAATTGATTAAAAAAAAAGAAACTCTTTTATTAGATGCAAGAAAACCTTTTGAACATAAAGTTGGATCTTTTAAAAAATCTGTAAATCCAAATATAGGTAACTTTAGAGATTTCCCAAAATATTTAAAAAAATTAAAAAAAGATCAGCCAATAGCAATGTTTTGTACTGGTGGAATTAGATGTGAAAAAGCCTCTGTATATCTAGAAAAAAAAGGTTTTAAAAATATTTATCAATTAAAGGGCGGAATTCTAAATTACTTAAAGAAAATCAAACAAAAAAAAAGTTTATGGAAAGGTGAGTGCTTTGTATTTGACAACAGGGTAAGTTTAAAACATGGATTAGAACAAGGAACTTTCTCAATTTGTGGTGGATGTAGACAACCAGTCTCAGTTAAAGATAAAAAATCTAAAAGATACGAGGAGGGTGTAACTTGTCCTAATTGTTTTGATAAACTCTCAAAAAACCAAAAATCTCGTTTTAGAATGAGACAAAATCAGATATATAAGGCAAAGCTATCAGGAAAAAAATATAATTTTCAAAAAGAATTTAACTAAGGATTTATTTGTCACAATCTTTCAAATTAACTAAAGATCCAATATGGTTTTTATTGAGAAAAGTTACTATACCAGCAAGTGTTGGCTCATTATTTCAAACTTTTTACAATCTAGTGGACACATGGTTTGCAGGAAGAATATCTGCTGAGGCAATAGCAGCGATCGCAAAATCTTTTCCAATTTATTTTACTATTATTGCAATAGGTGTTGGATTAACTGCTGGAACAAATACTTTAATAGGTAATAATTTAGGTGCTAACAATAAGAGGAAGGCATCGCTATTTGTTGCTCAATCAATTATTTTTGCAATCTTTCTATCCATACTAGTTACTTTTTTTGGTTTAAATGTTTCAGATTTTTTACTTTCTCTTATGGGATCAGACCAAGAGGGAATTATATTAACTAGAAAATATCTCGATGTAATTTTTTATGGAACCATAATTGTTTTGATACAAATTTCCTTAAATGGAACACTAAATGCACAAGGGGATACAAAAAGTTACAGAAATGTTTTAATTTTTAGTTTCTTTTTAAATATTATTCTAAATCCATTATTTATTTTTGGTTACGGTTTTATCCCAGCATTTGGTATAGCTGGACTTGCAATAGCCACAGTAGTTGCACAGTTAATCGGTCTTTTATATTTGGCATATAAAGTTTATTGTTGTGAATTAAAACAATATCTTAAGCCTGAGTGTTTTATTCCAAAATTTGATCTTCTAGGAGAACTTTTGTATCAGACAATTCCTGTAATGTTTAGCATGTTGCTGATCGGTGTTGGTTTGTTCAACATCCTTTACTTCATTGGTCAATTTGGAGATTTAGCTACTGCTGGTTATGGTGCTGCTTTAAGAATCGAGCAAGTTTTTTTACTTCCTGTAATCGGATTAAATACAGCAGTATTGTCTATTGGTGGACAAAATTTTGGTGCCAAAAATTATGATAGATTAAGAGAATTATATAGAAAAGCTCTTTTATTTGGATCATCCTTTATGATCTGTGCAGGTATAATAATTTTTTTTGGTGCAGAGTTTTTAGTTTCATTATTTACAGACAACTTTGAGGCAATCAAGCATGGCGCAATATACCTAAAAGTAGCAGCATTAATCGGTCCAATTTATCCTGTGTTTTTTATAACTACAGCCGTATTCCAAGCAGTCAAAAAACCATTGTATAGTCTTTATTTGAGCATTCTAAGATTAACAGCTCTTCCATTTTTAAGTTTATGGTATGTAATAAATATTAAAGGAGGAGATTATGAGGATATTTTTTATACAATTTTAGTAACAAATTGGTTTATGGGAATTGCAGTTCTAATGTTTATTGGGTATTTTTTGAATAATGTTTTCAAACAAAATAAAAGTCTTTTTACTTACTAGTATTTGTCTATTATTTTTCTTTGTCACATACCTTTTTGTAAATTCGAGTGAAATAAAGGTTGTTGATGGAGATACTATTCATTTAAATAATGAAAAAATTCGCTTTAGTGGCATTGATACTCCTGAAATTAAACAAATTTGTAATATGAATAATGAGGTTATCGAATGTGGGATCCAAGCAAAACAATTACTTATTAATAAGATAGGTAAAAACAAAGTAAAATGTGTTAAGGAGGGTGTAGACAAATATAAGAGAATTTTAGCTGAATGTTTTGTAAATAATCAAAGTTTATCTAAATATCTTGTTCGAGAGGGTTATGCTTTTGCTTACAGGAAATATTCAACAAAATATATTCCAGATGAGGATTATGCCAAAAAAAATAAAAAAGGTATGTGGGCAATGACCTTTGAATATCCTTGGGACTATAGAAGAAAAAATTAATCTTTTTGTAATTTTTTTTCTAATTTTCTAACAAAATAAGAAACAATTAATATCAAGACCAAATATTCTAGAATTAGAAATGTATATATTTCCAGCGGCCGATAAGTCGTCACAACTAATTCGTTTGCCTTTCTAGTTAAATCTCCAATACCAATTATCGAAACAAGAGAGGACATTTTAAGCACGTATACAAATTGATTACCAATAGCTGGTAAGATATTTTTTATCGCTTGAGGAAGAATAACTAATCTTAATTTTCTAAAAAAACTTAATCCTAAAGAGCTTCCAGCCTCCCATTGTGATTTTTTTATTGAATTAATTCCAGCCCTAAATATTTCTGCTTGGAAAGCACTTTCACTTATTGATAGAGCTATGATACCAGAAACAAATGGGCTAAAACTTATACCCGTCATGATTGGAAGACCATAATAAATCCATAAAATTAAAACCAGTAAAGGAATTGCTCTTACAATCTCAACATAACTAATATTAAGGTAGGTTAAGAATTTACTTTTAGCTAGTGATGGAATGGCAACTAAAAGACCAAGAATAATTGAAATAATGATTGAGACTATACTAATATAAATAGTGGTTGATAAACCACTTAATAAAAACTTCAGATTAGTTAATCCCTCAATATTGTTTGGTGATAAGATCAACCAATTCAATTCACTTTTACCGCATGACGATAATGAAAAAATTAGAATTAATAAAAATAGATTTTTCACTCTTTAATTTATAAAGAATAAAAAATTAATTACTAATTCTTTATAAGCTCTTTAGATTATATTTTGCTAACAACTCAGTAAAGAAGCCTGATGATTTTTTATCTTTAATCCATTTATTTACATAGTTGTTCCACTTGGTATCACCTTTTGGCACCATCATAGCTAAGAATGCTGGATTTTTTCCACCATCTGGAACAATTGCTAACTGAGGATATTTAATAACCAATTTATTTGCTTCCGTTGAACTTGTAATATTTCCATCAGCTCTACCTGCTAAAACTTCCTGAAAGTCTCTTGCTGGCGCCTCAACTGAATTTAATTTTGATTTGGGAAAAAATTCTTTGGCTTTTTGCTCTTGTGAAGTTCCTAAAGTAGTTGCTATTGTTACATTAGGGTCATTTAATGAGTCCCATGTAGAAAATTTTTTTAAATTCTTTTTAAGGACAAGTGGTACAGTTGCATATTTGTAGTATGTATCGGTAAATCCAGCTACTTCAGCTCTTTTGGGTGTTTTTGTTACACTCGTTGAAATATCATATCTAGCCGAAGTAATTCCAGATACTATTGTCTTCCATTCAGCAGGAACAAACTCAATTTTTACACCCATATCTTTTGCCAATTCATTCATCACGTCAATATCGAAACCTTTATACTTATTTGTTGCAGGGTCTTTGACTGTCATAGGATCCCAATCTCCAGTAGTACCAACTTTTAATACTCCAGAGGAAAGTATTTTATTAAGGTTTGAATCAGCGTTTAATGAGAAGGGTAAAAGTGCGAAAAGCACAAATAATAATAATTTTTTCATTATTTCTATTAACTTATTTAATTAAAAATTGTGACTATAATCTTGACGCACTATCACTCATCCACGAGTATAAATGTTGAGAAAATGATCTTCTTACAAAAAGATTTACATTATTTAAGTCTTGATTATGGATAATAACGTCAATTTTAGCTAAAATTGTCTGTGTAACCGCTCCTTTTTTCTTTTTAAAATTGTTGAAATTATAGGGTGAGCCAGTTTGAAATAACTCAAAAATTTTGTTGCCTTTTAAATTTATAAGTACAAATTGATCAGTAACATCAGTCACAGCACCAAGATTTATTTTGGATATTTTATTCATTAATAAATTTTCGGTTTTGTATTCATTGGACATTATGTCAATTTTTTCATTAGAAAAAATCATCCATTCATCAGGACTTAGCCAGAGGGCTGTTAAAGTATTGCTACGAGTGGAAGTATTTGACTCAGTTGGTAATAATAAATTTAAAGATTTGCCCACTGCTGACATAAATTCTCTTTTTTTGCCTCTCAAATTAAGCTTCATTATAGGATAAATTTCCATCATTTGAATGTCTTGAAATGATTTTTTTTCTGGTAGTGACGAATTATAATTAAGCATTTAATCTTTTGTTTTCTTTATCTAAAAAAACTGGATCAGCTACAGTTACATTAATATTTTTATTTTCCATTGGTATAATTAATTTTTTACCAATCAAATTTTTTCCACCTTTAACAACACCTAATGCAATAGATTTATCTAGATTAGGACTATAATAGCTAGAAGTTACATGACCTATCATTTCAATCGGTAATTTTTTGATATCAGTAACAATTTGAGCTCCTTCTTCAAGCACTTCTTTAGGATTTTCAGTTAGTAATCCAACAAGCTGCTTTCTATCTTCTCTAATTGTATCAGATCTATATAAAGATCTTTTACCAATAAAATCATATTTCTTTTTACTTACGATCCAATCCATTTGTAAATCTATAGGTGTCATTGTTGCATCAGTATCTTGACCAACAATTATAAATCCTTTCTCTGCTCTAAGTAAATGCATCGTTTCTGTCCCATAAGGAGTTATATTAAACTCTTTACCAGCCTCGATACATTTTTCCCACATAGATTTTGCATAATTTGCTTGTACATTAATTTCAAAACTTAATTCGCCAGTAAAACTTATTCTCATAACTCTACAAGAAATATTGCCAATTTTTGTATTTTTAAAAGACATATGCGGAAAATTTCCGTCAGATAGATCTAAATTTGGAAAAATTTTTGAAATTATTTTTTTACTGTTGGGGCCGCATACACTAGCTGTAGCAAATTGATCTGTTACAGAAGTTAAATAAACATCTAGCTCTGGCCATTCAGTTTGTAAATAGTCTTCAAGCTTACCCATAACTGTAGCCGCACCACCTGTTGTAGTTGTCATTATATAGTGATTTTCTCCAAGCCTAGTTGTTACTCCATCATCGTAAACCATTCCATCTTCATTTAACATTAATCCATATCGGCATTTTCCTATTGCCAGTTTTGACCATGCATTAGTATAAACTCGATTTAGAAATTCGGATGCATCAGTGCCTTGTATATCAATCTTTCCTAACGTAGATGCATCTAATATACCTGCGCTATCTCTAGCGGCTTTACTTTCCCTTTGAACCGTTTGATGCATGCTTTCATTATTTTTAGGATAATACCAAGCTCTTTTCCATTGACCGACGTTTTCAAATTTAGCTTTATTTTTAACGTGCCAATCGTGCATAGGAGTTTTTCTAAAAGTATCAAAAAACTCTCCAACATTTCTTCCAACAATAGTTCCAAATGTTAACGGAGTATACGGAGGTCTAAATGTTGTAGTACCTAATTCACCCATTTTAGCTCCTGCTGTCTCAGATATAATTCCTAATGCGTGCATATTTCCAAGTTTACCTTGATCAGTTCCCATACCAGTAGTGGTATATCTTTTTACGTGTTCTATAGATCTGAATCCTTCTCTTAAAGCTAATTTAATATCTTTTGCTGTTGCATCATTTTGATAATCAACAAATGGTTTTGTTTTTCCTAAATTTTTATCAGATGGAAGTAACCAAATGTTTCTTTTTGACTGATTGAAGCAAGATAAAACTTCAATATTTTCATAATCTGTATCATTTATATCTAAAAATAATTTAAGATCTTTTAATAAGTTAGTCATAATCTCGTTTAAAGTCATGTCACCATTACAAGAACCTACACTTAAATGATCTAAGGATTGATTTTTAGGAATGAAAACTTGATCTTCTTCTCTAAATTTTAATTTACCTCCTGATTGCGTATAAAGATGAATTGCTGGCGTCCAACCACCTGAGATACCCAAACAATCACACGACAAATTAATTTTTGATCCAACAACTTTTTGACCATCCTTAGAAAGTTGCATTATTTGAATTTTATTTATTCTTTTATAACCAAAAGTGTCAGTAACAGTGAAACCCTTAAATACTTTAGTGTTATTTTTTTCAACCTCATATAAAAGCTTTGAATCCACTTGTTCTCGATTATCGACAATAGCTGCAACATTAATACCTTTTTGGATTAAACTTATTGCAGCCTCATATGCGCTATCATTATTTGTTAAAAAGATATTTTTCTCACCACATGAAACACCATATAAATCAGCGTATTTCTTTATCGCAGAAGAAAGTAAAATTCCTGGTCGATCATTATTATTGAAAATTAATGGTCTTTCTATAGCACCTGTAGCAGTAATTACTTTTTTTGCTCTTATTTTTAAAAGTCTTTGTCTTGTTTTATTTTTTCTATTTTCTATAGGAAGATGATCAGTAAGATTTTCTCTAGCCAATAAAAAGTTATATCCATGATAAGCTGCTACACTTGTTCTTGTTTTAATTTCTAAATTATCAATTTTTTTTATTTCGTTGATTTCTTTTTCTAACCAGGAACCAGAAGTTTGATTGTTTAATTTGAAAAATTCTGAGTTTTGAATAATTGTTGATCCGCCAAGATATGGATTTTCATCAACTAAAAGTGTTTTAAAACCTTTTTTGGCAGATATTTTAGCAGCAATAATTCCTGAAATACCTGCACCAATTACCAGTACATCACAATGAATATATCTGTGTTCATAAATATCTGGATCTGGTTCTGTAGGCGATTTACCTAGTCCAGCAGATTTTCTAATAAAGTACTCGTATTTTTCCCAAAAGTTAGCAGGCCACATAAAAGTTTTATAATAAAAACCAGCAGGAAGTATTGGAGAAAGAAAGTTATTTATTCCACCAATATCAAAATTTACACTTGGCCAACAATTTTGACTCGAAGCCTCTAAACCCTCATATATTTCTACTTCTGTAGCTCTTACATTTGGCTCTGTTCTAGATGAATTGTTGTGTAATTGAATAATTGCATTTGGCTCCTCAGAACCCGCGGTCATTATACCTCTTGGTCTATGGTATTTAAAACTTCTACCAACTAGATGTATATCATTAGCTATTAAAGCTGATGCCAGTGTATCACCTTTAAATCCGTAATATTTGATACCATTAAATTTAAATCCGATTCTGTATGTTTCATCAATAAATTTGCTACTCTTAACTCTCAAATTTTTTTTCATATTTTATTCTGTTGGTGGCTCTTCACCCATTTTATAGACAGCTTTTATTTTATCATTGGAGGTATCTCTGACCATATTAAACCATTTTCTACAACCATGTGCATGATTCCAACGTTCATATTGAATACCTTTTATATTTTTTCTCATGAATAAATATTCAGCCCATTGATCGTCACTTAATTCAGTGGGTTGCTTAGGTCTTACGATATGTGCTTCACCACCAGCTTTAAATTCACTTTGTTCTCTTTCACCACAATATGGACAATTAATTACAAACATTAGTGAGCTACTGCTGCAGCACCATGCTCATCAACTAGGTCACCACTTACAAATCTATTTATATTAAATGCTGCATTAAGTTTATGAGGTTCATCATTAGCAATTGTATGTGCAAATAAATCACCAGAGCCTGGTGTAGCTTTAAAGCCACCAGTTCCCCAACCACAATTAAAATAAAGTCCTTTAATTGATGTTTTACTAATTATAGGACTCGCATCCGGACAGATATCAACAATACCACCCCATTGACGTAGCATTCTCATTCGACTAAAAATTGGATATAATTCTAAAATTGCATTTAAAGTACCTTCTACAATATCATGACTCCCTTTTTGTGAATAAGAGATGTAATCGTCTGTTCCAGCTCCAATAACTAACTCACCTTTATCAGATTGACTGACATATGCGTGTACAGCATTAGACATAACAACTGTATCGATAATTGGTTTTACAGGTTCTGAAACTAAAGCTTGTAGTGGTTTACTTTCTAATGGAAGTTTTAATCCAGCCATATTTGCTATAACACTTGAATGACCCGCAGCAACAACTCCAATTTTATTTGTTTTAATAAATCCTTTAGTGGTTTCAATTCCCTCAACACAATCACCATTTCTTTTTATTCCTTTGACTTCACAGTTTTGTATTATATCAACACCCATTTTATCAGCACCTCTCGCATAACCCCAAGCGACTGCATCATGTCTCGCTGTACCAGCACGCCTTTGTAATGTGCCACCTAAAACAGGATAACGAATTTCTTGAGAGGTATTTATAATCGGACAAAATTTTTTTACTTCTTCTGTATTTAGATAAACAGCATCAATACCATTAAGTCTGTTTGCGTGAGTTCTTCTTTTTAAATCCCTTACATCTTGTAAATTGTGTGCAAGATTCATCACACCCCTTTGACTAAACATAACATTATAGTTCAGTTCTTGTGATAAACTTTCCCAAATTTTTAGAGCATGATCGTATAGTCCTGCGCTAGCATCCCATAAATAATTAGATCTAATTATTGTTG
>CABXTP010000012.1 GCA_902515175.1 uncultured Pelagibacteraceae bacterium | reverse complement strand
GAACATTAGTATTTTTATATTTTATTCTATTTTCAACTTCTATTTTTTCTAAAGAAATACCAATAATTGTAATTTCTGCAGGAAAATCTCCTCAATCTTATAGCTCTGTTGGAAGTCAAGTTACTGTTATTGACTCTGAAGATATAAATAAATCCTCAGACATATTTTTAACCGATCTTTTAAACAATGAATCACAAGGTATGAATATTTTTCAATTAGGCGGTACTGGAACTAATACAGGAATTCAAATGCGAGGTTTACCGAAACGTTACTCTACTATTTATATAGATGGTGTAAAAATGTATGATCCATCAACTCCTGATAATTCATTTTATTCTGAAGGTTTATTTAAAGATAGCATTGAAAGAATTGAAATTTTAAAAGGTAGCCAAAGTTCATTGTATGGTAATGGTGCTGTAGGTGGAACAATCAATATTTTTACTAAAAAAGGAAAATTAGGCAATCACCAAAACGCTATAGCAAGAATTGGTGAAAATAATTCACAAGATTTTTTTTATTCAATTGATGGAGCAAATAAAAAACAAAATTATTTTGTTGGATTTAATTATTATAAAACAGATGGTATATCAGCTATGAATAATGATAGTGAAAAAGATCCATACGAAAACAACAGTTTAAACGCAAATTATGGTTATAAAATTTCTGAAAATAATACTATTGAAAATTATTTAACTCTTAAAGATAGTTACTTGAAATATGACGAACCTACAAATGGAAGAGATGATACAAAAAATTCATCAGATAACTTCGAGGCTCATTACATTTTAAAATTAATCAACACAAATAATAAGTTTAAAAATACTTTTAGTTTTAATAAATCTGCCTCATCAAGAATGGTAACAAAATACAATTCTAGAGAAAATACTTATGAGGGTTTTAAAAATATGTTTACTTATTTGGGAGAATATAACTTTAATTTAGATAATAAAATAATTTATGGAATAGATTCAGAGTTCTTTAAAGCAAAGTACCCTACAGATCCAGGTATTAACAAAACACACGATGAAGAGATTCATTCTCAATATATTGATTATCAATTTAGACCATATGAAAATTTATACGCAACCATTGGAGGAAGGAATGATAGACATACTCTTTCTGGTGATGAGCAATCATATAGAGTTTCTGGGGCTTATAACTTAGGCAATAATAGTAAAATTAGAACTTCTTATGGAACTGGCTTTCTATTTCCTGCAATATATGAATCTGGTGAATATGCCTGGACAAATCAAAATGGAGAAAGCATTCATGCGGAAAAAACCACAAGTTTTGATATTGGTTATGAAACTTATTTAGACTCTTTAAATCTTAATTTAAATGTTACTTACTTTGATATTCTTGTGGAAGATCCTATTATGGGATCTAATATTACTAACTTTCAAGATAATGTACCTGGTGCAGAAAATACAAGTAAAGGGATAGAACTAGCTTCTAACTGGAATAATAATGATAAGTTGAATATTGGTTTTAATTATACTTTTACAAAAAGTTATTCTGGTATGGACTGTGATAAACCAGAAAAAGATATGTGGGGATACACTTCTTGTTTAGACTCAGGACATGGTTGGCTTGAAAGTGCAATGGTTCGTGTTCCAATCCATGCATTAAGCTCAAAAATCAATTATCAGTTCAACAGAAATTGGGATAGCTCATTATTTTTTACATATAGAGGTCGGACAAGAGATTATGCCGGAACTGACTATGATTTTAAAGATCAAATTCTTGATGAATATTTTTTAGTTGATCTAAAAAGTACTTATAAAATTTATGATAATTATAATCTTAATTTTTCTATTAAAAATTTATTTGATAAACATTACGAACATGCATTTCTGTATTCTGGACAACCCAGAGCAATGAATATTGGTTTAAAAATTGCTTATTAATGGAAACTATTTATAGCTAAATAAGATTAGTCTTAAGATCTTGTAATTAACAATACATTAGATAAAATATATATTGTGAAATACTTAAAAATTTCTATTGGAATATTTTTAGCATTAGCTGCGAGTAGATTTATTCCTCACCCACCAAACTTTACTAGTTTATTAGCTTTAAGTTTCTATGTGCCAGCAATACTAGGTCTTAGATATATCCCTGCACTCATTCTAAGTTTTGCTATAACAGATTTATTTATTGGCCTTCATGGATTAACTTTATTTACGTGGGGAAGTGTAATTTTTATAGGATTAATATCTAGATTTTTCTTAACTAATACAAAAAATAGAATTTTTGGATGTTTACTGGGAGTGTTTATTTTTTTTATAGTAACAAATTTTGGTGTTTGGTCTCTTGGATCTTATGGTTATACTTTAAATGGTTTAATAACTTGCTATATATTAGCTTTACCCTTTTTAGGAAATACTCTTGTTTCGACAATAATCTTTTCAAGTATAATTGAAATTTTAATCAAAAGAAAAATGTATATTAAACAACTTTTTAGTCGTGTAGGTCTGAAGCAGTAGAGGTAGGTCTATAATTACTATCAAACTCTTTTCCTAGTTTTGCCATCATAGCATTACCCACTTCATTATCTTGTTCTGCAATTTTAATTTCTGGCCATCTTTCTTTTGGGAATTTAGTATAAAAACTAAAAGTTCTAGCCAAACCATGGATTTCATTTGCTGAAATAGTAGGCATTGTTAAGAGACTTTCATTAGTAATTGAAGATGTACATATTAAATCATCTTTAATATAACCTTTTTGAACTGCAAGTTCTCTTAATGGCGTGCCATGAAAAGGTGCAAAAATAAATGCACCAGTGGCATCAACATTATCAGGTAATTTTCTAACAAAATTTATTGTATCAAATATTAAATCTCTCGTTTCATCTGGCATACCAATAATACTATTGGCACATGAATTATACTTGTGCTCGGCAGCAATTTCAAAAGCTCTTATCTGAACATCGTCTTTAACATTCCTTTTAAGATAACTTCTTCTATAATCATAATTTCCATGTTCAATTCCAATATTCATTCTTAACATATTCATTTCTTCTAATCCTGCTGCCCTGTGCTCAGTTATTGTTTCTGCACGTGTGTTCATCCAAAAAGGTATTTTATAATCAGAATATAATTCTTTTAGTTCATCAAATTCTTTATTTGACATTGCTAAAAATGTGTCCACGACAAAATAAATCAAATTTGGATCATATTTTTTAACTAAAAAATCTAATTCTTTTTTTAATCTACTCATACTTTTTTTTCTATGAAATCTTCCACCTGTCTCAGCTTTATATTCAACGTTATTTGATGGTGAATTACAAAAAGTACAAGTGTAAGGACATCCTCTTTGTGTCTCTAATCCAACTGCTCTCCATATCTCACCTTGCATTGGTCTGTACAAACTACCTTTTTCGAACAAATCCCAGTCCGGTATTGGCACAGTATCTAAATCTATCGGCGCTCTCATTCCATTTTTATAAATATTTCCCTCTCCTTTGACTGTAAAATTTTTGATTTGATCAATTCGTTCCCCTGAACTTAAAGCGTTAGCCATTTCCACTACAGCTCCTTCACCCTCACCTCTACAAACATAATCAACAAGATCATTTTTAATTACTTTATCAGATGCATACGTTGCAAATACACCTCCAAAAAGAGTTTTAAATTTTCTATCTTTCTCAGGGATTGAGTTAAGCAAATTTATTGCTAAAAAATAAGTACTTTCTAAAACTGAAACTAGTATTAAGTCAGGTTGAAAAGTTGAAATCTTTTTTTTGAAATCTTTTTCAATACCAATTTTTGGTGCAACACCTTTTCCTTGCCAAACTTTATTATCAAATTTTCTAACATTTCTATTAATAACTTTTTCCGCATTGGTATTTTTACCGATACCTTGTTCCTCAATGTCCGCATCTAAATAATAAGTGCAATCAAAAAGATCTAGGGTATATCCTTCTCTTTTTAGTAAGGCTGTAAATATTCCTACTGATTGTGGCATAAGTGCACTCATATGTAGGTTTGGATAAAAAATTAAAATTTTAAAATCTTTCTTTTTTCTAGCACTAAATGGTGACTTAAGCATAATGGATAATTTATATTAAACTCCTTAAAAAAAGCAATTTAAAAAACTGTCTTATATAAATAGCTATATTTAAAATTAAATTTAGTTTTTATGCGTAAACAGAGGACGATTTAATTTTATAACGAGAGGGAGTGATCGAAATTAATTCAGATCTTTCTTTTGAGGAAAAATAAATTCTTAATGTTTCATCCATCTCGTGACGTCTTGGATTTTCCATAGGATAACCATCTAAACCTGAGACAAATATTTTTTTCGCTTTACCACTATTGGCTATAGATAAAGCGTAAACTATTGTTAATGAATTTGGTGCAATCGAAGATGTTTTTCCAAAAGAAAACTTTCCAGTTTTAACTTCTAATCCATAATTATACGTTTTTAATTTTTTAAATTTTTCTTTTTGATGACTTGGTAATCTATCAAGTGGCAATGCTAAAGGTTGAGTTATCTTTTTAAAAATATTAATATCTGACATCACTCTTAATGTATGACAACATACCCTCAAATTTATAAGTTTTTCATTTATTGTTTTTTGTGTATTTAATGCAATTACAAAAGGTTTTTTTTTCGCAACAAAGTTTTCTATTGCTTTTGAATGTTTAATAGAACTAGGCCCTGATCCAATTATTAAAACATCTCTGCCTTTTATCAATTGATATGGATTCCAAGTACCAGAGGTTTTTCCTTTATATAAATTATTACCTACCTCAATTAAATTTTTATTAAAATTTTTTCCATCACCTTTTTTCAAATTATCAATGGCTGATAAAATTTCTAAAGGCTCCAATTTTAATTCAGTTATCATACTTTGAATAAATGTTGGATGTATTTTATGTTGGCCAGCTAAATAGTAATACGGGTTAGTGCCCCATTTATATTTAGCTTTCATTGGATTAAATCTTTGTTCAATAAGTTTAAGGAGTAAAGAAATATCAGAATTTTTTTTCAAATATTTCGAAAATTGCAAAAGGGCAAATTCTGTCTGAATATTGCCAGCTCCCCTTCCCATGCCTGTGACTGTGCTATCAATCCAGTTTATACCATTGTTAAATGCTGCTACTCCATTTATTAATGCCCTACTCATATTATCGTGTGCATGAAAACCTATTTCTTTTTTCCAATTTTTTTTAATCAAATTTGATATTCGAACAATATCTTGTGGTTCTAAATTACCTAAACTATCTGCAAAATAAAATATATCTAGTTTAGATTTAGCAACTAATTTTGTAATCCGATCAATCTCAAGATCATTTATTTCAGAAATTTGCATAAGATTTATAACGGTTAATATCTTTTTTTTATTAAGTTGATTACATAAAGGTACAATCTTTGAAACTTCGCTTGCATGACAGGCAAATCTAATAAAAGAAATTTTCTTTTTTTTTGATAGTTCAAAAAAATTTTTATTTATTTCAGATTTTGATAAATTATTAGAAATTACATCTTTCGCATTAATCATAATTCCAATTTTTAAATTTTTCGGAATATTTAATGTTTCTAAAAAAAAAGGTGTTGTATAGGCACATGGCCCTAAATAGATATCTTTTTTAAAAAATCTAAAACCAAGCTCAACGTATTCAACTTTGGCGGCTGACATGGCCTCAAGATAATCTTCTATAAGTTCTTTTGAAAAGTCCCAATTATTATAATAACCACCATCTCTTAATGTACAGTCTAAAATTTTTAATTTATTTTTACTCATAATTAGGTTATAGAATTATTTTAACTTATCAAATATTTATTAAATTATTAAGTATCACAATTTACGAAAAAATTAAAAATTTTTTATGAATAATTACTCTGAAAAATTTGAGAAAATGAGAATTGCAGGAAATTTAGCTGCGAGAACTCTGGACATGTTAACAGAAAACATTAAAGAAGGTGTATCAACAGATTACATAGATAAACTAGGTTATGAATTTATAAGAGACCATGGTGGATATTCAGCTCCACTTTTTTATAGAGGTTTTAAAAAATCTTTATGCACATCTTTAAATCACGTTGTTTGTCACGGTATTCCCTCAGAGAGAACATTAAAAGATGGAGATGCTTTAAATATTGATGTAACAGCGATAATTGATGATCATTATGGAGATACAAGTAGGATGTTCTGTATAGGTAAAACCTCAATTAAATTAAATAATCTTATTGATGCAACTTATAGTTCTATGATGAAAGCCATTAATATTTTAAAACCAGGAATAAAATTAGGTGATATTGGTTACGCAATTCAATCTTTCGTAGAGGAAAAAGGGTTTTCGGTAGTACGTGATTTTTGCGGACATGGAATAGGCACTACATTTCACGAACCACCAAATATCTTACATTATGGAAAAAAAAATACTGGTATTGAATTAAAACCTGGAATGACTTTTACAATTGAACCAATGATAAATGCAGGAAATTACCCTATAAAAATATTGAATGATGGTTGGACAGCAGTGACTAAAGATAAATCATTATCAGTACAATTTGAACATACATTGGGAATAACTGAAAATGGTTATGAAATTTTCACAGAATCTGCTAAAGGTTATACAAAGCCTCCATACTTATAATTAATGATAAAAAGATACTCTCGAAAAGAATTAACTGATATCTGGTCAGAGGAAAATAAATATAAAATTTGGCTTGAAGTTGAAATAGCTGCTGCACAAGCAATGGAAAAACTTGGTAAAATACCAAGAGGTGTCTCAGCTACAGTAAGGAAGAAAGCAAAGATTAATGTCAAAAGAATTCATCAAATAGAGAGTTATGTAAAGCATGATGTAATAGCTTTTTTAACCTCTGTTACAGAGAAAGCAGGTATGAAAGCAAGATATCTCCATCAAGGAATGACTTCTTCAGATGTACTTGACACTAGTTTTAATATTCAATTAGTTCAATCAGGTAAAATAATTCTCAAAGATTTAGATCAAATTTTGAAGGTATTAAGAAAACAAGCAAAAAAATATAAATTTACTGCTTGCATAGGTAGAAGTCATGGCATTCATGCTGAGCCTACTACTTTTGGACTTAAATTAGCTTCTTTCTATGAAGAATTTAAAAGAAATAAAGAGAGATTAATTTATGCGATAGATGAAGTTTCAACTTGTGCTATTTCAGGGGCAGTTGGAACTTTTGCAAATATTAATCCAAGTGTAGAGAAATATGTTGCAAAAAAATTTGGATTGAAAATTGAACCTATTTCAACTCAAGTAATTCCGAGAGATAGACATGCATTTTATTTTTCTGTTTTAGGAATTATTGCAGGTTCAATTGAGAGAGTCGCAACAGAGATAAGGCATTTACAAAGAACAGAGGTTTATGAGTTACAAGAATATTTTTCAAAGAAACAAAAAGGATCCTCTGCAATGCCACACAAGAAAAATCCAATTTTGAGTGAAAATCTTACAGGCCTGGCCAGGATGGTTAGGAGTACAGTAGTACCAGCTCTAGAAAATATTGCCCTATGGCATGAGAGAGATATTTCACATTCAAGTGTTGAAAGAAATATAGGACCAGACGCTAACATAACTCTCGATTTTTCTTTAGTAAGATTGACAAATATTTTGGATAATATGGTCGTTTATCCAAAAAAAATGCTTGAAAATTTGAGCTTAACCAAAGGATTGATTTTTTCACAAGAGTTAATGCTTGAGCTTACAAAAACTGGATTAAGCAGAGAAAAGTCATACAAAATAGTTCAGAGTTATGCAAAAAAATGCTTTGCTGAGAACTTGAATTTATTTAATGTAATTCAAGAAGACAAATACATAATGAGTAATATATCCAAAAAAAAATTAGAAACTATCTTTAGTTTCTCAAAACATTTAAAAAATGTAAACTTGATATTTAAAAGGGTTTTTAAATAATGAAAAAAGGAAAAAAACTTTATGAAGGAAAAGCCAAGATAATTTATGCCACGTCTGATAAAAACTTAGTTATTCAATACTTTAAAGATGATGCAACAGCTTTTAACAATCAAAAAAAAACTACAATCGAAGGTAAGGGAGTTTTAAATAATAGAATTTCTGAGCATATACTTGTAAATCTTACTGAAATTGGAATTAAAAATCACTTAGTAAAAAGATTAAATATGCGAGAACAACTTGTGAAACTAGTGGATATAATACCAATTGAATTTGTAATGAGAAATATAGCAACTGGGTCTTTGACAAACAGACTGGGTATAGAAGATGGAACTGTACTTGAACGTCCGTTAATAGAATATTGTTTAAAAGATGACAAGCTTGGAGACCCATTAATTAGTCGTGAACATATTCTAACATTTAATTGGTTGAATATTTCTCAATTAGATTCGATTGATCAAACTTTGTCACGCTTAAATGATTTTCTTCTAGGAATGTTTAGAGCAGTGGGAATTAAGTTGGTTGATTTTAAGGTAGAGTTTGGTCTGACTCATGAGAGTGGAAAAACACAAATCGTTCTTGCAGATGAAATTAGCCCGGATACTTGCAGATTATGGGACTCAATTACTGATAAGAAACTAGATAAAGATAGATTTAGAAAAAATTTAGGAGATTTAATTCCAGCTTATACAGAAGTTGCTAAGAGATTGGGTATACTTCATGAACAATCTAATGTGAGTGCGGTTAATGTAACTAAATTATCCTCTATAAAGAAAAAAACTAAATGAAAATTTCAGCGATTATCACATTAAAAAAAGATGTTTTGGATCCTCAAGGAAAAGTAATTCATCAAACACTTGATGGAATGGGTTTTAAAAATGTAAATGAATTAAGACAAGGAAAATATTTTGAAATTGATGTTAAAGAAGATGATCCAAAAGCAGCTAAAGAAATAGTAGAAGATATGTGTAAAAAACTTTTGGCCAATCTTGTTATTGAAAATTACAAAATTATTGAGCCACAATAAATAATTAATGAAGTCTTCTGTTATTACCTTTCCTGGTTCAAATTGCGATAGAGATATACACGTAGCTTTAACCAAATTTGGTTTTATAAACCGATTGGTATGGCATAATGATAATGAATTACCAAAAAGTGATTTGGTTGTTCTACCTGGTGGTTTTTCTTATGGAGATTATCTGAGATGTGGGAGTATGGCATCAAAATCAAAAATAATGAAATCTTTAATTAATTTTGCAAAATCAGGTGGTATGGTAATGGGCATTTGTAACGGTTTCCAAATACTAGTAGAAACTGGACTAGTCCCTGGAGTTCTGTTGAGAAATAAATATTTAGAATTTATTTGTAAAAATGTTTTTATTAAAATCCAAAATAAAGAAAATCTTTATTTTAAAAATTTAAATAAAGATATTTTTGAGTTTCATATTGCTCACAATGAGGGTAATTATTTTTGTACAAGGGATCAATTAAATGAGATTGAAGATAATAACCAGATCGCAGCTTATTATTGTAATATTAACGGAAAAACTGATGAAAAATATAATCCAAACGGTTCATTAAAAAATATAGCAGGAGTTTTTAATAAAGAAAAGAATGTATTGGGAATGATGCCCCATCCAGAAAGAATGATTGATCAAAGTTTATCAGGAGACGACGGTGCTTTATTTTTTAAAAACTTAATCAACAATATTAAATAATGCTAGTAAACGAAAAAGTTGCTGAGGAACATGGGCTTAAAAAAGATGAATATAAAAAAATTTGTGAACTTTTAAAGAGGATTCCAAATATTACAGAACTTGGTATATTTTCTGCAATGTGGAATGAGCACTGTTCGTATAAATCCTCTAAAATCCACTTAAAAAAATTACCTACTAAAGGAGAGAGAGTTATTCAAGGTCCAGGAGAAAATGCGGGGGTAATTGATATAGATGATGGAGATGCAATAGTTTTTAAAATTGAAAGTCATAATCATCCATCTTTTATTGAACCCTATCAAGGAGCTGCCACTGGTGTAGGGGGAATAATGAGAGATGTGTTTACAATGGGAGCAAGACCTATTGCAAATCTAAATTCAATTCATTTTGGTTCACCGCAACATAAAAAAACAAAAAATTTATTACGAGGAGTAGTTCACGGTATTGGTGGTTATGGGAACTGTATGGGTGTTCCAACAATTGCTGGTCAAACTTCTTTTGACAGCTCATATAATGGAAATATCCTAGTTAATGCGATGACTTTAGGTTTGGTTAAAAAGAACAAGATATTTTTCTCAAAAGCAGCAGGTTTAAATAAACCAGTGATCTATGTTGGCTCAAAAACTGGAAGAGACGGTATTCACGGTGCAAGTATGGCATCTGCAAGTTTCGATGAAAAAATTGAGGAAAAAAAACCAACTGTTCAAGTAGGTGATCCTTTTACTGAAAAATTACTTCTTGAGGCTTGCCTAGAATTAATGTCAGGTGACTCAATTATTGCAATTCAAGACATGGGAGCAGCAGGTCTTACTTCTTCTAGTATAGAAATGGCATCTAAAGGAAATCTGGGCATTGAAATTAATTTAAATGAAGTTCCATGTAGAGAAACAAAAATGACACCTTATGAAATTATGTTATCCGAAAGTCAAGAAAGAATGTTAATTGTTTTAGAAAATGGAAAAGAAGAGTTAGCAAAAAAAATTTTTGATAAGTGGAATTTGGATTTTGCAGTAATAGGAAAGACAACTAATTCAAAAAATATCGAATTATTTTTTGAGGGTAATCAAGTCGCAAATATTCCAATAAACACGTTAGTAGAAAATTCACCAATGTATGATCGTAAATGGAAAAAATCTAAATTACCAAAAAAAAATAAAATACAAAAAGATACTTTTAATGAATTAAAAATATTAGATGTTTTAAAAAAGTTATTATCGAACCAAAATGTTTGTAGTAAAGAGTGGATTTGGCAACAATATGATCATACAGTAATGGGAGATACAATTCAAAAACCTGGTGGAGATTCTGGTGTAGTGAGAGTACATGGAACTGAAAAAGCTATAGCTGCATCAGTAGATTCATCAGCTGTTTATTGTTGGGCTCATCCATTAACTGGTGGGAAGCAAGTTGTTGCTGAAAGTTGGAGAAATTTAGTTTCAGTTGGCGCAACTCCAATAGCAATAACTAATTGTCTTAACTTTGGCAGTCCTGAGAATAAAGAAAACATGGGTGAGTTCGTCGAATGTGTCGAAGGAATTGGTGAAGCAAGTAAATACTTAAATTTTCCAGTAGTCTCTGGCAATGTATCCTTTTACAATCAAACAAAAGAAATTGGAATCAAGCCAACTCCTGCAATTGGTGGAGTTGGTCTAATAAAAAATTATAAAAAAATGGTTACCATGGATTTTAAAGAAGTTGATAATTTAGTTTTATCAATTGGTAAAACCGAAGGACATATTGATCAGAGCTTATTTGCTAGGGTAATTCTAGATGAAAAAAACGGACCTCCTCCAGAAATAAATTTATTTAATGAAAAGAATAATGGTGAGTCTTTACTTAATCTAATTGAGAAAGGTTTAATCAAAAGTGCCCACGATGTTTCATTAGGTGGAATTATAACTGCTATTAGTAAAATGTGTATTAAAGGAAATAAAGGAATTGAGATTAGAAAGAAGAAAAATTTAATGAATAATATAGAATTCTTTTTCTCTGAAGATCAAGGTAGATATATTATTGAAATAAAACAGAAAGATTTAAAGGAAGTTACTAATTATTTAAATAAAAATTCAGTCCATCATGAACAATTAGGTGTAATTATTGAGAAAGAGATGATTATTGATAAAAAGACAAAAGTTACAATTGACGAATTAAAATCATATTATACTAATTGGCTTAAAAACTATATGATTTAATTATGGCAATGGATTTAAAAGAAATTGAAAAACACATTAAAGAAGCCTTACCAGACGCAAAAATAACTATTCAGGACCTTGCAGGAGATGGCGACCATTATTCTGCTACTGTTACATCTTCTCAATTCTCTGGTAAAAGTAAAATTGAACAACATAAGATGGTATATAATTCTCTAAAAGGTAAAATGGGAAATCAGCTACATGCACTAGCTATCAAAACGAAGGAGCAATAATGGATGATCAAACAAAAGATATAATTAAATCACACATAGATAATAATGAAGTATGCTTGTTTATGAAGGGTACACCTGATGCTCCTCAATGTGGTTTTTCAATGGCTGTATCTAACATGTTAAAAATATTAGAGGTAAATTTTAAAGGTGTTAATGTATTAGAGAATCAAAATATTAGAGAAGGTGTCAAAGTTTTTAGTGACTGGCCTACAATTCCACAACTTTATATAAAAAAAGAATTTGTTGGTGGATGTGACATTGTAAAAGAAATGTATGAAAGTGGCGAATTAAAAAAGGTTTTAGAGGATAAAGGTATTAGCTTTAAAAAGTAAAAATTATCTAGAATAATATTCAACAACCAAATTAGGTTCCATAACTATAGGATAAGGAACTTCTTCAAATTTCGGAATTCTAACAAATTTAAGTTTTTTATTTTTTTCATCCATTTGAATATACTCTGGAGTCTCTCTCTCTTTATTTGCTAAAGCAATATCTATAATTGCTAGTTGTTTTGATTTGTCTCTTATTTCAATTGTATCCTCTTCTTTTACTGAATAAGAGGCTATATTTACCTTTTTATTGTTAACTTTTACGTGTCCATGATTAATTAATTGTCTTGCAGAAAAGATAGTTGTGGCAAATTTTGCTCTATATATAATTGCATCTAGTCGTCTTTCTAATAAACCAATAAGATTTTCACTAGTATCTCCTCTAAGCATTGTTGCTTTTTTATAGATATTTCTAAATTGTCTCTCATTGATGTTTCCGTAATAAGCTTTTAGCTTTTGTTTGGCGTTAAGCTGTATACCATAGTTTGAGGGTTTAGATGTTTTTGTTTGTCCATGCTGTCCTGGGCCGTAAGCTCTTGTATTGAACGGACTTTTTGGTCTGCCCCACAGGTTTACTTTAAGTCTTCTATCAATTTTGTGTTTAGAGTTTAATCTTTTTGTCATTTGAATATGGGCTTTATAAGCTTACTAAATATTTTGTCAATCAACGTTTTTTACCCAAACTTGCAAATACACTTGATAAAATACGGGTTTCTTTGTCAGACAAATCCATTTTATAAAATATATTTCTCAAATTTTGTAACATAATTGGTCTCTTCTCCTCTGGTTTAAAAAAATTGATATTTTCCAAATTTTTAATACATAGATTTATCATTGAATGAATTTCTTTTTTAGAAGCTAACTTAATTTTTTTTGACTTAATGAATGGTTTTGTTTTTTTAACTAAAATACTTGATACGACTTGAGCAATAATGATTAAGCTATGAGAAAGATTTAAAGATTTGAAATCTGGGTTTGTTGGAATTTGTAGTGTATAATTTGCATAACTAATTTCATTATTAGTTAAACCAGACGATTCAGATCCAAATAAAAAAGCTACTTTCTTTTTTAAATCAATATCTTTTAAATCTTTTAATTTTATATGTTTGATATTTTTATTTCTAAACCTCGCTGAAGTAGCAATGACGATATCAAAATTTTCAAGGGCTTTTTCAAAATTTTCATAAACTTTGCTTTGTCTAATTATATTTTTTGCACCAACAGAAGTTGCAAGAATTTTATCATTTGGAAAAATGGGTTTTGGTTTAACAAGAAGTAAATTTTTAAAATTGAAATTTTTAATAGCTCTTGCACAAGCACCAATATTTTCTGATAATTGAGGTTTATATAATATAAAAGAAATATTATTTTTTGACATTTTAATCAACTAAACCATGATCTCTATTATAGGATGATAGTTTTGAATTTTTAATTCCGTCCAAATATTTTTCATCTACATCCCATATAGATACTTTTAATGGATAACATTTTGCTACATCAGAGGAGTGTTCGGAGCCACAATCACCACCAGGGCAAGCTGATAAAACGCCCAACAAATCTGTTTCTGCAAAAAACTCTAAAAAATCACCGGGTCTTACTGGACTTGATTTCATAAAATATTGCTTAGTATCATTAGTAAAGCCAGTTAACATAAATACATTTAAAACATCATGAACTATTTTTTCTGCATTATTTTTATCTAAATTTTTTTCTCTTACTAATGCTCTTGTTAAATTTGAATGACAACAATAATGATAATCATTACCAGCAATCAATTTTGAGGTATATGGATCACAACGTGTTCCAATTACATCATGGACTGATCCACCGTCTTTATCATATCCATACCAGTCTAAAGTATCCCATGTTATTGTCGCTAATGAACGAAAATATGGAAAACTACTAAACATTTTATCTCCTACTGAAATATGTGTTCCGTAAAGTGCCCTTGTCTTACCAGAATAAAATTTTTCATCTAAATTATCTGCTTGAAATAAATTCAAATCTCCAACTTGTGGTCCCTCATAACTTTCTACTCTAAAAAAATTATTTGATTTTACATTAAATGTTTTTGCATCCCTGGGTGGGATGATAATTTCATCTATCTTCTTAATATGATTTCTTGCTTTAAGTAAAATTTTTAAATTGTTGTTTATATTATTATTAGGGTAGCAAACAACAGGCTTTGCACCTAATCTCTCATCTGAGTCTAAAGGTTTTTTTGAAAGTTTTTTTATTTTCATTTATTTACTGGCAGGTGCATTATCCTTAAAAAGTTTATAATCTAAACTATCTACCAATGCTTTAAATGAGGCTTCAATAATGTTAGTCGATACACCTATAGTGAACCAATTTTTTCCTTTAGAATCTGTACTTTCAATAGAAACGCGAGTAACAGCTTCAGTTCCAGTATTTAAAATTCTCACTTTGTAGTCTACCAATTTTAAATCTTTTAGATATTTTGAATATTTTGCCAAACGATCAACATTTTGTCTAATAGCATTATCTAAGGCATTAACTGGACCATTACCCTCTCCTTCACAAATAATTTTGTCACCATCAACTTCTAATTGAGCCTTAGCTGATGAAACTATTTCTCCAGAACTTTCTTTTTTAACAGAAACATCATATTCAGTTATTGAAATATATCTTGGAATTTCACCTATTATTCTTCTAGCCAATAATTCAAATGAAGCGTCGGCGCCATCGTAGCTATAACCAATGAACTCTCTATCCTTTACTTCGTTTAATAATTTTTTGATCTTTGGATCATTTTCATCAATATTAATATTAATAGTTTTTAATCTTGAAATAATATTTGATTTACCTGATTGATCTGAAATAACTATATTTCTATTATTCCCTACACTTACTGGATCGACATGCTCGTAGGTTTTTGGGTCTTTCTGAACAGCAGACACATGTAAGCCTCCTTTATGTGAAAATGCAGCTGCTCCAACATATGGTAGATGCATATTAGGTTTCCTATTTAAAACTTCATCTAAAAGTCTTGAGCATTCAGTTAAATTTTTAATATTATTAGACTCTATATTTGTCTCAAATTCTTTTGAAAAATCTTTTTTTAAAAAAAATGTAGGTATTAAAGACATTAGATTTGCATTACCACATCTCTCGCCTAAGCCATTAATTGTTCCTTGAATATGTCTCGCTCCAGATAAAACTGCAGCTAATGTGTTTGCTACGGCGTTACCAGTGTCATTATGTGCATGAATACCAACATTTTTTCCAGGTATAATTTTTGTCACCTCAGATACAATTTTTGTTACTTCATGAGGAAGTGTTCCACCATTTGTGTCACAAAGAATAATCCATCTAGCACCATGATCATATGCAGCTTTGATACATTGGACTGCATATTTTGGATTAGCTTTATATCCGTCGAAAAAATGCTCTGCATCAAACATGAATTCTTTTTTCGCCTTCACAAAATGCTTCGTGCTTTCACTAATATTTTCAATGTTTTCTTCATTCTTAATTCCAAGGGCAACATCAACATGAAAATCCCAGGACTTACCTACTAAACAAACAGAGTTTGTGTTAGAATTCATTATGGCTGACAATCCAGGGTCATTTTCTGCACTTCTGCCTGCTCTTTTGGTCATTCCAAAAGATGTTAATTTAGCATTTTTGAAATTATGTTTTTTTTGAAAAAATTGTGTGTCAGTAGGATTGGCACCAGGCCATCCAGCTTCAATATAATCTACACCTAAATTATCAAGTGCATAGGCAATTTTTTCTTTGTCCTCTAAAGAAAAGTCTACACCTTGTGTTTGAGCGCCATCTCTTAAAGTTGTATCGAATATATATAATCTCTCTTTAATCATTTTAATTTCCAAAGTGTTTTACCATCTTTGTCTTCTATTAAAACACCTTTGTCCAAAAGTTCATTTCGAATTCTATCAGCTTCCTTATATTCCTTATTTTCTCTTGCTTTATTTCTTAATTTTATCATATTTTCAATTTCAGCATCATTAATTGATAACCTGTTCCTTTTAAAATCTTGCCATTGCTTTGGGCTCTCATTTAATAATCCAATAAATTGACATGCAGAAATAAATAATTCTTTATTTTCACCTTTAGTTGCTTTTTCATATAAACTATGAAGATTAGCAATGTAGCCAGGGGTATTTAAGTCTTCACACAAGGGTTTTAAAATTTCATCTGAAATTTTAATTTTTTTTAAATTTTTATCATAAATGCGATACCATTTATCTAAAGTGTTTTCACAATCATTTAATAATTTATCATTCCAGTCTAACGGTTGTTTATAATGCGCGCTCATTAGAGCTAATCTAATTACTTGCCCACTCATTTTATTTTTAAAATTTTTAATTTTAAGGATATTTCCCTGAGACTTAGCCATTTTTTCATTAGACATTGTTATAAAAGCATTGTGTATCCAATAATTGGCAAAAACTTTTGTATCATTTGCACACCTGGATTGAGCAATTTCATTTTCATGATGAGGAAATATCAAATCTATACCACCACCATGAATATCAAACTCATCACCTAAGAATTTTTTT
>CABXTP010000011.1 GCA_902515175.1 uncultured Pelagibacteraceae bacterium | reverse complement strand
GATGATAAACAGCAGGCAATTCTTTTTGGCTTTCAACATCAAAATGAAAATTTAAGTAGAAATACTTTTTTGGGAAATGTTTCACCAATTACAGGTGGTTTTGTCACTGAAAATTCAGCTGCATATGTTTATACCGGAATAGAGTGGAATGTAGATATGAGTGAAAAAATTAAATTTACACCTAGTTTTGCTCCAGGTTTATATCATGAGGGAGATGGAAAAGACTTAGGGCATGTATTGGAATTTAAATCAGAGGTACAATTTTCATATATATCCTCAGAAAAAACAAGTTTTGGGGTTTCATACAACCATGTGTCGAATGCCAGTTTAGGAGACAAAAATCCTGGGGCAAATAGTTATATGTTTAATTTCTTAAAAAAGTTTTAAAATTTTTTAATGAATTTAAAAGATTGTTATAATTTTAGTGATTTTAGGAAATTAGCAAAAAAAAAATTACCTTCCCCCATTTTTCATTATATAGATGGAGCTGCAGATGATGAAATTACTTATGAAAGAAATACTAGTGCGTTTGATGATGTTGACTTAGTACCAAATGTGCTTAGAGGGGTTGAAGATGTAGACTTATCAACCACAATTTTTGGTAAAAAAATAGACTTACCTTTTTATCTTGCACCTACAGCGCTTCAAAGACTTTTTCATTATGATGGTGAAAGAGCAGTTGGAAAAGCAGCTCAAAAATTTAATACTATGTTTGGAGTATCTGCACTAGCCACAGTAAGTGTTGAAGAAATATCATCTCTTATTAATACTCCAAAAATGTTTCAATTTTATTTTCACAAAGATAGAGGCTTAAATGATTCTTGTTTAGAGAGAGCTAAAGCGGCAAAGTTCGATGTGATGGCTTTAACAGTGGACACCATAACAGGTGGAAATCGAGAAAGAGATTTAAGAACTGGTTTTACTTCTCCACCTAAACTTACGCTATCAAGTTTATTTAGCTTTGCTACAAAACCTATGTGGGGAATAAATTATTTGACGAAAGGTAAATTTGAATTACCTCATTTACAAGATTATGTTAAGGAAGGTACCAGCACTAACACATCCATCGGAAATTACTTTTCAACAATGCTTGATCAATCTATGAATTGGAAAGATGCAGAAAAACTTTGTGCTCAATGGGGTGGGCATTTTGCTTTAAAAGGAGTGATGAGTGTTGACGATGCTAAAAGAGCAGTTGATATTGGATGCACTGGTATTATGGTATCTAATCACGGCGGGAGACAATTAGATGGATCAAGATCACCTTTTGATCAACTTTCAGAGATTGTTGACGCAGTAGGAGATAAAATTGATGTTATATGTGAAGGTGGAATTCATAGAGGAACTCATATGCTTAAAGCATTATCACTAGGTGCAAAGGCATGTTCAGGTGGTAGACTATACCTATACGCTTTAGCAGCCGCAGGACAAGCAGGTGTTGAAAGGGCGCTAGGACAATATAAAGCCGAGTTAATTAGAGATATGAAATTAATGGGATGTACTAAAATATCAGATCTAAATAGAAACAATTTAAGATTTAGATAAAACTAAAAATTAAATATGAGCCTAAATGATTGTTATAATTTCGAAGACTTTAGAAAATTAGCTAAAAAAAATCTTCCATCACCTATTTTCCATTATATTGACGGGGGTTCTGATGATGAGACAACACTTAAAAGAAATACTGAATCATTTAATGATTGTGATTTAGTTCCAAATATTCTTGCAAGTGTTGGAAAACCAGATCTATCAACGACTTTGTTTGGGCGTCGTATAGATATGCCGATTTTTCTTTCACCTGCTGCGATGCAAAGACTTTATCATCCTGACGGGGATAAAGCTTCAGCAAGAGCTGCAGAAAAATATGGAACTTTTTATAGTATGTCTTCAATGGGAAATAACTCTATTGAGGAAATATCAAATATTTCAAGTGGTCCAAAATTATTTCAACTTTATGTTCATAAAGATAGGTCTATTTCTGATGATTTAATTGATAGGTCTAGAAGATCTGGTTTTGATGCTATGTGTTTAACAGTAGATACTTTGGTGGCTGGAAACAGAGAGAAGGACCATAGAACAGGATTTACAACTCCACCAAAATTGACATTGCAAAGCTTGATGAGTTTTGCAATGAGACCTGGTTGGGTATTTAATTATTTAACTGGTAAAAGATTTGAATTATCAAATGTTAAAAAAAAAACAGATAAAGGAACTAATATTTCTAAGTCGGTTATTGAATATATTAATGAACAATATGACCCAGCAATGGGGTGGAAGGATGCTGAGTATTGCGCAAAAAAGTGGAATGGACCTTTTGCACTTAAAGGCGTTATGTCAGTTGAGGACGCAAAAAGAGCTATAGATATTGGATGTACAGCTATTATGATTTCAAATCATGGAGGTAGACAGTTGGATGGCTCAAGATCACCTTTTGATCAAATAAAAGCAATTTCTGATGCTGTTGGGGATAAATTGGAGATTATTTTAGATGGAGGGGTTAGAAGAGGAACACATGTATTGAAAGCAATCGCTGCTGGTGCAAAAGCATGTAGTTTTGGAAAAATGTTCTTGTTCTCTTTGGCCGCAGGTGGACAGCAAGGAGTTGAACATTTATTGAAAAATATGCATGATGAAATTAGTAGAAATATGGTATTGATGGGTTGTAAAAATTTAAAAGAACTAAATAATTCAAAAATAATTTATAGAAAATAGAAGGGATACATTTAAATGAAATTAGCAAGAAATTTAGAAAATTTAGGAACGGAAACTGCATTTAGTGTATTGGCTGAGGCTAAAGCGTTGGAAGCAAAAGGAAATCCAATGATACATTTAGGCTTGGGACAACCAGATTTTAAAACTCCTAAACATGTTGTTGATGCAGCAAAAAAAGCTTTAGATGATGGTCATCATGGGTATGTAATGTCAAATGGTATTCCTGAATGTAGACAAGCAGTAACAAGATGGATTAAAAAACGTTACAACACAGATATAGATTTTGAAAGAATTCTAATCATGCCGGGTGGAAAACCAACAATGACTTATGCAATACAATGTTTCGGTGAGCCTGGAGCAGAGATTATTCATCCAACACCTGCTTTTCCAATATACGAGTCCATGATTAATTATACAGGGTCAACACCTGTTCCTTATGATTTAACAGAAGATAAAGATTTAAAATTTAATCCTGAAAAAATTTTATCTCTAATTACAGATAAAACTAGACTTTTAATTTTAATCAATCCAAATAATCCAACTGGAAGTTTTGTCGAGAAATCTGATATAGATGTATTAGCAGAAGGATTAAAAAAATACCCTCATGTTACGATTCTTAGTGATGAAATTTATAGTAGACAAATTTTTGATAATAAGGAAATGCCAACATTTTTCAATTATCCAGAATTAAGAGAAAGATTAATAGTATTAGAAGGATGGAGCAAAGCTTATTCAA
Source organism: uncultured Pelagibacteraceae bacterium (assembly GCA_902515175.1). Lineage (GTDB taxonomy): Bacteria > Pseudomonadota > Alphaproteobacteria > Pelagibacterales > Pelagibacteraceae > Pelagibacter. The sequence goes on along the minus strand of CABXTP010000011.1, from coordinate 13,533 downwards.
TGACAGGATGGAGACTTGGTTGGAGTTTTTGGCCTAAAGAATTAGTTCCGCATGTAAATAAACTTTTAATCAATAGTGTTTCGTGTGTAAATGCAGCTGCACAATTTGCGGGTATAGCTGCCCTTGATGGACCAGATGATTCAATTGATGCAATGATGGTAAAATTTACACAAAGAAGAGATTTAATTCACAAAGGTTTAAATGATCTTCCAGGAGTTGAATGCAGTTTACCTGGCGGTGCTTTCTACGCATTTCCAAATGTAAAAGGTACTGGAATGACAGGGGCTGAGTTTTGTAAAAAAGCAATGCATGAAGCAGGAGTGGCAATTGTTCCTGGAACTGCTTTTGGTAAAACATGTAATGACTATGTTAGATTTAGTTTTGCAGCATCCAGAGATAATATTTCCCAAGCTTTAGAAAACGTAAAGAAAATGCTAACTAAATAAGCTGTATTTTTCTTCTAATCTTTATTAATATTCTAAGAATATGAACGAACAAGTACAGGAAGAATTAAAAAAAATATTTAACGGTAGATTTTCTACATCTGAGTCCACTAGGGCAAATTATGCTAGAGGTGAGGATACTTATGATCCAATCTTGTCTAAGGCAGTAGTCTTTCCTGAAACAAATGAAGAAGTTTCAAAGATATTAAGCTTATGTAATCAACATAAAATTCCTGTAGTCCCATTTGGTACGGGAACTTCTTTAGAGGGAAATGTTGTTGGGAATGATAAAGGTATTACAATTTCTCTTGAAAAAATGAATAAAATTTTAGATGTCAATGCTGAGGATTTTGATTGTAGAGTACAAGCTTGTGTAACTAAAGAACAATTAAATGAGTATTTAAGAGAAGATGGAGTTTTTTTCCCAATCGATCCGGGTGCAAATGCAGCAATAGGTGGTATGGCTTCAACATCAGCCTCAGGCACAATGGCTGTAAAATATGGTACTATGAAAACTGCAATAACTGGTCTTACAGTTGTACTTCCAGATGGTGAAATTATAAAAACTGGTGGCAGAACAAAAAAAACATCAGCTGGTTATAATTTAACAAATCTCTTTATTGGTTCTGAAGGCACTTTAGGAATAATTACAGAGATCCAGTTAAGATTATCTCCAATACCAGAAAGTATTATGAGCGCTGTATGTCATTTTCCATCCTTAGAAATGGCAGTTCAAACTGCTCAACAAGTAATTCAGTATGGAGTTCCTATAGCAAGAATTGAGATGCTTAATCAAGAGCAAATGGAAATAAGTATAAATTATTCAAAACTAAAAGATATTGAGGCAGTGCCTACACTTTTTTTTGAGTTTCATGGCTCAGAACTTTCAAATAAAGAAAATATAAAAATTGTTGAGGAAATTTCAAACGATAATAATGGAAGTTCATTTAAATGGGCTAAAGATTTAAAGGAAAGAAATAAACTTTGGAAAGCAAGATGGGATGTTTACTATTCTGTTAAAGCTTTGATTAATAATGGAAGAGTTTACTCAACAGATGTATGCCTTCCAATTTCAAAAATTACCGAGTGTGTAAATTTTGCTGAAGAGGAAACAAAAAAACTTGGTCTAAGAGCTCCTATGGTTGGTCATTTAGGAGACGGAAATTTTCATGTAATTTTGCCTTATGATCCTAAAGAAGAAGGGATATATAACAAGATAAGGGAATTTAGCGATTTATTGATTAATAAAACTCTAGAGCTTGATGGAACTATTACAGGGGAACATGGTGTTGGACTTCATAAAAAAGCATATTTACTTAAAGAGCATGGTGATAGTATTGGACTAATGAGAATTATTAAAAGAAGCATTGATCAGAATAATATAATGAATCCTGGTAAAATATTTGATCTTAATTGATAGTTTATTAATTTATGAAAAAAATTTTGATAACTCGAAAATTAATCAAGGAAAGTGAGGACAAAGCTTCAAAAACTTTTGATGCAATATTCAATTCTAATGATGAATTATATTCTCAATCAAGAGTAATAGAGATGAGTAGGGGTTGTGATGGAATTCTATCGTCTTTGACTGAAAAATTAGATAAAGATACAATTGAAAAGTTACCTGATACAATAAAGATCATATCAAATTTCGCGGTAGGTTTTGGTAATATTGATTTAGAAGCAGCAAAAAAAAGAGGTATAATAGTTACCAATACACCAGAAGTTTTATCAGACGCCACTGCTGAAATAGGAGCTTTATTAATCTTAGGAGCGTGCAGGAGGGCTGCAGAAGGAATTGAGTCAGCAAGAGAAGGTGGTTGGAAGTGGTCAGCAGATTATTTAATTGGGAAACAGTTAACGGGAACTAGGTTAGGAGTTTTAGGAATGGGAAGAATTGGACAAAAAATTGCAAAGATAGCAAAATCATTAGGAATGATAATTCATTATCACAATCGCTCAAAGTTAAGTGAAGATAAGGAACAAGGAGCTATTTATCACGATAATATAAAAAGTTTATTCTCTGTATCTGATGTTTTATCTATCTGTTGTCCAGCTACTAAAGAAACTGAAAATATGATTAATAAAGAAACAGTTGAATATTTTCCAAAAGGAGCAGTGATAACTAATGTTGCAAGAGGAGATATAATTGAGGATGAGGCACTGATCGATGCATTAAATCGAAGGAAAATATACGCAGCTGGTTTAGATGTGTATAAAAATGAGCCGAATTTAAATCCAGGCTATCACAAAATTAAATCAACTTTTATTTTACCTCACCTAGGAAGTGCAACCAAAGACACGAGAATTGCTATGGCTAACTTAGCTATTGATAATATTGATGAGTTTTTTAAAACTGGAAATTCTAAGAATAAAGTGAATTAATTCTACTCTAGATTGTAAAAAATTCAACTTATGCGGCATCTCTGCCTTTTTTTAGAAAGACTCTAATCAAATTCTATGTTTAAATTATTTCAGTTAATTAACTAGTAGAGGAGAAATAATGACAAAAGAAAACAAATCCTTGAAGATTAAAACATCTTCAAGACGTAAGTTCTTTAAAACCGCTGCTAAAGCAGGAGCTGTTGCAGCAGCTACTGTTGCAATGCCAAACATTGCAAGAGCAGATGGCCACGTAACATTAAAGATGCAGGCAGCTTGGCCTTCAGGCGCTAACATCTTTTTTGAAATGGCTGGTGACTACTGTAACATGGTTAAAGAAATGTCTGGAGGTTCACTTAAGATTGATCTTCAACCGGTTGGAGCAGTTGTAAAAACTTCAGAAATAGGAGCAGCTGTTAGTGACGGTAATCTAGATATGGGTCACTGGGTAACAGCATACTGGTATGGTAAAAACCCTGCCGCTTCACTTTTTGGAACTGGTCCTTCATACGGAATGTCATCACAAGAAGTAATGGGATGGATGGAGTATGGTGGAGGAAGAAAATTATATGATGAAACTCTTGCTAAAGTGGGATTTGATTACATTGGTTTTTTTCACATGCCTATGCCGGCACAGCCTTTTGGTTGGTTTAAAAAGAACGTAACAAAAGTATCTGATGTTAAAGGAATGAAGTATAGAACAGTTGGTCTAGCGACTAACGTTTTAACTGCTATGGGAATGGTCGTAAGACAATTACCAGGTGGAGAGATTCAACCAGCTATGAAAACTGGTTTGATTGATGCTGCTGAATTTAACAACCCAACATCAGACTCACAGTTTGGAATGCAAGATGTATCTAAACACTATCACTTAGGTAGTTTTCACCAGTCTCAAGAAATGTTTGAGATACCGGTGAACAAGAAAAGATATAATAGCCTTTCACCTGCTCATCAAGCTATCTTGAAAAATGCTGCCTATGCTGCAAACTCAGATAACTACTTTAAAGCTTTAGTTAGATATTCAGCTGACTTAGCTAAATTGATGAATGAGCATAAGGTAAATGTTTACCAAACATCTGATGCTATTTTAGCCGAACAATTAAAGGGTTGGGACAAAATAGTAAGTGAATTTTCAGGGAAAGATCCTTTCTTTAAGAAAATTATCGCGTCTCAGAAAGCATATGCTAAGAGAACAATGAAGTATCTGCTGATGAATCAGCCGAACTATAAATTAGCTTATGAAAATGAGTTTGGTCCAATCGGAAAAGTTAAAATTTAATTAACTTTAAAAGATTTAAATTAAAGGGGGTTGAAAAACCCCCTTTTTTTTTACCTAAATTTATTATACTTTTAAACTATGTTGACTTCTTACATTAAATTTGCGGATACACTTAGCACATCTATGGGTAAAGCTTTTGCTTGGTGTATTGTTATTTTAATGGGGGGAACAGTTTATGAAGTAGTAATGGCTTATGCATTTAATAAGCCAACACTATGGAATTTTGATTTTAGTATGCAAATGTACGGAGCTATATTAATGATGTCAGGTGCATACTGTTTAGCAACAGAAGCTCATGTAAGAGGAGATGTAATTTATAGATTGTTTAGTCAAAAGACTCAGGCATGGATTGACTTAGTACTTTACTTTATTTTTTTCTTCCCAGGAGTTATAGCTTTAGCTTTTTATGGTTACGAGTATGCGGCACAAGCTTGGAAAATAAAAGAAACCAGTTGGAGTAGTCCTGCTCAAATACAAATTTATATGGTTAAATCAATGATTCCTGCTGCGGGTATCATGCTAATCATTCAAGGAATAGCAGAAGTGTTAAGATCGATAATTTGTATACAAACTGGATACTGGCCTGCAAGAATGGTTGTTGCTGAAGAAACAGAAAAAATATTAATGAGAACTTCTCAAGAGGAAAATAAATAAGATGATGTTTGGTCTTACTAACCCTGAAGTAGCCATTCTAATGATGGGTGTTTTTCTATTTTCTGTTTTGTTAGGATTTCCAATAGCCTTCACTTTAATGGCAATGGGAATAGGTTTTGGTTATTATGCTTATTATGATCCAGTTTTAATGGATCACCTTTTTGATAATAGAATATTCTCACTGTTTGTAAAAAACACATACACCGTAATGGATAATAATGTTCTTACCGCAGTACCACTTTTTTTATTTATGGGATATTTAGTAGAAAGAGCAGGGATTGTAGCAAAATTATTTTTTGCAATAAGATTAGCTGCACATAGATTGCCAGCATCAATGGCAGTAGCAGCCCTTATTACATGTACCTTATTTTCTACAGCAACAGGAATTATTGGGGCAGTAGTAACTTTAATGGGATTGTTAGCTTGGCCAGCAATGGTTAAAGCAGGATATGATAAAAAATTTGCTTCAGGAATAATTTGTTCAGGAGGCTGCTTAGGAATTTTAATTCCGCCGAGTATTATGTTGATTGTTTATTCTGTAATTGCACAATTATCTCCATTAAGATTATTTGCTGCAGCAATTTTTCCAGGATTAATGTTGGCTGGTTTATATATTGCTTATGCAGTAACTAGAGCATATCTTAATCCTTCAATAGCTCCAAGACCACCAGCTGAAGATATTCCGCCTAGAGCAGAGATTTTAAAAGAGGTGCTGGTTTCCTTTGTGCCTTTATTTGGTTTAATAATGTTAGTTCTTGGAACAATTCTAGCAGGAATTGCTACTCCCGCTGAGGCAGCAGCAGCAGGGGCTTTTGGTGCTTTAATTTTATCTTGGTTTTATAAAACTCTTAAATGGCAAAATTTTAAAGAGTCTGTTTTTCTTACAGCAAAAACGACTGCAATGATTATGTGGTTATTTATTGGATCTTGGACTTTTTCTTCTGTTTTTTCTTATTTGGGTGGGCATGAAGTGTTTGAACATTTCTTTACATCAATAAATATAACCACTTGGCAATTCTTAATTATAACTCAAATTATAATTTTTCTTTTAGGATGGCCTTTAGAATGGACAGAAATTCTAATTATATTTGTACCAATATTTTTACCATTGTTAGAAATATTTAATGTTAATCCGTATTTTTTTGCAATGTTAATTGCATTAAATTTACAAACTTCCTTTTTAACCCCCCCTATGGCTATGTCAGCTTATTATTTAAAAGGAGTTCAAAAAACAAATGTTGAATTATTAGAAATATTTAAAGGAATTATGCCATTTTTGGGTATAGTTATATTTGGAATGTTTTTGATGTATATGTTTCCTGGAATTGCTTTATGGCTGCCAGAAGTGTTGTTTGCAGACTAAAAAAAATGATTGATATATTATCGTTAAGCGTTGAAGAGATGGCCTCAAAAATTAAAGAAGGACATTTAAGCTCAGTTGAAATTTGCGAAAAATATATTGAAAGAATAAATAAATTTGAAAAAGATGTTAAAGCATGGGCTCACTTCGATAAAAAAGTTTTATTGGAGAAAGCTGCTGATGCAGATGAACACAGAAAATCAGGAAAACCTGTAGGTTCATTACACGGAGTTCCAGTAGCTTTAAAAGATATAATAGGAACTGTAGATATGCCGACAGAGTGCGGAACATCTATTAGAAAAGGTAAATCTTATTCTCAAAATGCTGAGATAGTCGAACTTTTACACTCTGCCGGTGCTATTATTATGGGTAAAACAGCTACATCCGAGTTAGCATATTTAGGACCACCAAAAACAACCAATCCTCATGATTATTTACGAACACCGGGTGGTTCATCAAGTGGCTCAGCAGCCTCAGTAGCATCTCTTATGGCTCCAGTTTCAATTGGATCACAAACAGGTGGATCAGTTATAAGACCCGCTTCTTACTGTGGCGTTGTTGGATATAAACCAACTTATGGTTTAATTTCAAGAAATGGTGTTTTGAGAACTTCATATGCCTTAGATCACATGGGTATATTTGGAAGAACTGTTGAAGATGTAGCATTATTAGCGAAGGTTTTAATTAAAAAAGATCATCATGATCCAGCAACTATTTATTATTCAGCAGAAAATATTTTAGAAGAAACCAAAACAGGCCCGACATACGAACCCAAATTCATTTTTTATAAGTCAGATTACTGGAAGATAATTGATAAAAAGTCTAGGGAGTCCTTCGAATATTTTATTAAGTCATTTAAAAATATTGAAGTATTTGATACTCCGTCATATTTTAAAGATATTCATAAATATCATCAAATTATTCACGAAACAGATTTAGCTAATAACTTTGCAATGTATTATAAAAAGTACAAAGCAAAATTATCAAAATATATGCAAACAGCTATAGCTAAAGGTAATAGGTATTCAGCAAAAGAATATGCTGAGGCAATTGATTTTAAAAAAAGAAGTTATGAGTCTTATAAAGAAGTCTTTGAAGATTATCACGGTGTGCTATCGCCCTCTAGTCCTGGTGTAGCACCTAAAGGTTTGAAGAGTACTGGAACAGCAGAATTTAATAAAGTGTGGTCTTATCTAGGAACACCTTGTATTTCTCTTCCATTACTTGAGGGTGAAAATAATTTACCATTAGGAGTTCAGCTTGTAGGAGATCGTTATGATGATCATAGATTTTTAGGGGTTGCTAATTGGTTGGAAAAGGAATGTAATAATTAAAATGCAAAAGTTTACAACATTTTTAGGATCTTTACTTGCCATTGCTTTTTTAGTGGGTCTTGCATTTACATTAACAAGATCATCTATGATAGGTTTTTTTGATGTGTTGCCTGTTTATATTTTAATGGGAGTTGCTATCTTTATGATGATTTATGAAGCCTTCTTTGATAAAAAATAATTAATTCAAAAAAAATCATTGAGCGCTAAAACTAATAATCTTTTTGCACTTTCACTTTTATTTGTTCAACCTATTTTTATGGCATCAAATCTAGTTGTAGCTCGAGGTGGTGTTGAATATGTTCCACCAATTTCTTTAGCATTTTGGAGATGGACATTAGTTTTTTTTATTCTCTTACCTTTCACTTATGTATCATTAAAAAAAAATTATCAGATTATGAAGAAGGAATATAAAAAACTTTTTTTCTTAGGGGCAACAGGTTGTGGGATTTGTGGTGCCTTCCCTTTTTTGGCAGGCCAAACTACTACTGTTACCAATATGGGAATTATTTACACATCATCACCAATATTTATAATTTTAATTTCTAGTATTTTTTTTTATGAAAAAGTTAATATTACAAAAGTTATTGGGCTTATATCTTGTTTAATTGGCGTCTTTGCGATCATTATAAAGGGTGATCTTAATTTATTAATAAATCTTAATTTTACTATTGGTGATCTTTGGATGTTAGCTGCTGCTATCGGTTGGGCATTATACTCAATTTATTTATTTTATTGGAAAACAAAACTTGAGATTTTTCAAAGATTTACTTTAATTGCATTTTTTGGGGCTATTAGTTTGCTACCTTTTTATATTGGAGAGGAAATTCTTTTTGAAAAAACTATTTTTAGTAGAGAATTTTTTATGTGGGTAGTTTTTGCTGCAATTTCTCCAGGAATAATTGCATTTACTCTTTACACAATGGCTCAAAAAAAACTGGGTGCATCTTTGACTGGATTTACTTTATATATTTTTACAATTTATGGTGCAATCTACGGCTACTTTTTATTTGATGAAAAATTAGAAAATTATCATTTGATCGGAACAGTTTTGGTATTTATTGGCGTATACTTAGCAAAGAAAAAAAATGTTAAAAAAAATTAGGAATAATTTATTGCAATTAATTTTAATCATCTTCTTTTTGTATTTTTTTGTTTTAGTATTTTTATACTTTTATCAAAGAAATTTACTTTATCATCCAAATGAAAATAATTATTCAGGTGATAAAATTTCAGTAGATATTAAAAAAGTTAAGATATTAACTTCAGATAATGTTGAATTACTTGGATGGTATCATGAAAAAAATCTTAAGGACTTCAAAACTCTTATTTATTTTCATGGTAATGCAGGCACTCTAGAAAATAGAATCCACAAACTTAACCATTTTCAAGATATGAATATTAATTTCTTAATCATAGCCTGGCGGGGATTTAGTGGAAATAATGGAAAACCAACTGAACAAGGTCTTTACGAAGATGGCAAAAGTGCAATTAATTGGTTAGCCAAAAAAGGAGTAGATGAAAAAGATCTTATTTTATATGGAGAATCTTTAGGGAGTGGTGTGGCTACACATTTAGCACAAAACAAAAATTATGCAGGTATAATCTTAGAAACGCCATTTACTTCTATGGTGCATGCTGCCAAAACATTCTATCCTTACATTCCAGTAAATTTGTTACTTAAAGATAAATTCGAAAATTATAAAAAAATTAAGAATATAAATTCACCCATCCTAGTTATGCATGGAGAAATAGATCAAATAGTTCCATTCTCAATGGGTAAAAAAATTTATGAGATGGCTAATGAGCCTAAATATTCGTATTTTACAAAATATGACAATCATATGATGGAATATGATGAAAACTTAGTCTCAGCACTTAAATCATTCCTCAAAAGTTTAAATTAAGCCACATTCTAACCAAATAAAATTCAATATTATCCTCTAATTTTTTAATGTGAGTAGAATATTTTTATTAATCATTTTTCTTTTTTCCCTTAATAAAATTGCAATTGCGAAAGATAATGAATTTTTAGCCGATGAACTATTTCATATAGATCAAATGAACTCTCATAACAAAAATTTTGCTTTGTATTTTAAGGGTAGAGAAAAATCAATTTTGTCTAGAGGTGAAAGAGAAAATTATATAAATGACTATCCAAAAGATCTCTATATTTATGATTATAAAACTAAAACTTCATCTTCTTTAATATCTTACGACTGGTTTCCATCTCATGCAAAGTATTATCTTGAGGAATACGATTTTCCGGTCTTTCCTGATGATTTTGCTTATTATCTGTTAAAAGATAATAAAACTTTAGTAATGATCAGTGCAGTAAAAAGTTTAAATGCTAATTTTAAGTTTGATATTATTGAAAAAAAATTAGAACTCTACCCAACCACAGGTAAATTTGATTTTATAATTTCTTCTTTTGCCAAAAATTGTGGTCATTTTGAATTTAAAGACAATTATAAATGTAGTTTTTACAAACCATTGATATCAAGTAACTTAATTAATTAGTCTGTATAAAAGCTTCAGCAAATTTTTCAGCCTCAAATATTTGTAAGTCATCTTCTTTTTCACCTAAGCCCAAGGCAATAATTGGAAGTTTATATTTTTTTGCTAATGCAAGAAGAATCCCACCCTTTGCAGTGCCATCTAATTTTGTCATGATAATACCTGTTATTGGAATAATTTTATTAAATTCTTCTACTTGATTAATAATATTTTGACCAGAAGTTGCATCTAAAATTAATATAACATCGTGTGGTGCATCAGAATCTATCTTTTTTGTTACATTGGCAATTTTTTTATACTCTTCCATTAAATTTTTTTTATTTTGAAGTCTTCCAGCTGTATCAATTAAAACTTGATCAAAATTATTATTTATAGCCTCTTCAATAGCTTTATACGCAACTGAGGCTGGATCAGATCCTTGTGATGATTTAATTATTTTAACACCTATCTTATTAGCCCAATTATCTAATTGTTCAATTGCTGCAGCTCTAAAAGTATCAGAGGCAGCGAACATTACTTTATTTCCATTGGTTTTTAAAATTTTACCAATTTTACCTATACTTGTTGTTTTACCAACACCATTTACCCCAGAAATTAAAATTGCATTAAGTTTTTCTTTTTTAATAAAAAAAGAACTTTTCTCCAAAGGCCTCATCAATGAAATAATATATTCTTTTAAAATAAGATTTATTTCATTTGTCAAATCTTTATTAGGATCAATCTTTTTAGTCGAAATTATCTCCTTTATTTCAGAAGCAGCTTCAATTCCGACATCTGATTGAATTAAAAATTCTTCGATTTTATTTAAATTTTTGTCATCTATTTCTTTTTTTATAATTATTTCTTTAAGACCTAATGAAAATGCTGAAGCACTTTTTTGGAAACCTTTTTTAAATTTATCAAATATTCCCATTATAATTTAATTGAAATTTCCTTTATATCTGAAACAGGACCTTTCATATGAATAGAATTTTTCTCATCTATAAAAATTGACAATCTTCCGGTCTCAAATTCTATATTTGTATTTTTTTCAGTAAGGTTATTTAATGAGCCTGCAAATGTTGTAGCGCATGCTGCAGTGCCACATGCTTTTGTTAATCCAGCACCTCTTTCCCAAACTTTTACTTTGATTAAATTTTTATTAATAACTTTGGCAATTGTAACATTACATTTTTCTGGAAACATCTTACGATTTTCAATTTCTGGACCAATTTTTGCAATATCAAAATCATCTATGTTATCTACAAAAAAAATAACGTGTGGGTTTCCGACGTTTACAGCAGTACCGCCATAATGTTGATTTTTATTAATATCATCAATTTTTATATTTAGATTAAGTGTATTTGACACCTTTAACATTGGAATTTCATTCCATTGATTTTTTGCTTGTCCCATTTCTGTTGTAACTAGATTGTTACCTAATATTTCAGATTTTAAATTTCCGGTTAGGGTATTTAAAATAATAATTTTATTATTTTTTTCTTTTGAAATTAATTCTGCAACACATCTTGTTCCATTACCACACGCCCCAGTCTCACCGCCATTGGAATTAAAAAATTTTAATCGTGCATCAGAAGTCTTATCTTTTTCAATAAATATTAGTTGATCACAGCCAATAAAATTTCTGTCACAAATTTTAACTATCTGATCTTTCGTTAAATTGGTAATTTTTTCTCTATTATCGATTATCACAAAATCATTACCTAATCCGTCCATTTTAAAAGCTTTAATGTCCATATATAGTTATTTAACTTATTTATTGACTTTTTGAACCTCTATTATAGTTTGTGCCAGTTTCCGCAAAAACGTTAAATTTGCGGTGTCTTTGGAAACAAAGAGATCGACACTAGTCAGCGAGGGTTCGCCCACTAGTGCGATTACTGCTGTGTGTAATAAATATGTTTGAAAATTTGACAAATAAATTCGAGGAAGTTTTTTCCTCTTTGAAAAAAGCTCCATCGCTTGATGAAAATCAGGTCGATGTAGGGTTAAGAGGTATAAGACAAGCTTTACTAGAAGCTGATGTGTCTCTTGAAGTTGCTAAAGATTTTATTGAAAAAGTTAAACCAAAAGCCTTAGGCCAAGAAATTATCAGATCAACATCTCCTGGGGATATGGTGGTAAAGATTGTTTATGATGAATTAGTAAATCTTTTAGGGGAAAAAAATAATGATGTAAATTTAAATGCTGTTCCACCAGTACCAATGATGCTAGTTGGCTTACAAGGTTCTGGTAAAACTACCACAACAGCTAAACTCGCAAGATATTTAGAAAATATAAAAAAAAAGAAAGTCATGATGGTCAGCTTAGATATCTATAGACCAGCTGCTCAGGAGCAATTAAAATCTTTAGGTGAACAAAATAATATTTTAACTCTTCCAATAATCGAAGGCCAACAACCTAGCGATATTTGCCAAAGAGCAATTAGTGCAGCAAATTTAAATGGTGCTGATATTATCTTATTTGATACTGCTGGTAGAACACAAATAGATTTGCAGATGATGAGTGAAATTAAGCAAATAGAAAATACAATCAAACCTGCAGAGACCTTTTTAGTTGCAGACTCACTTACTGGACAAGTAGCTGCATCAGTAGCAAAAGAGTTTAATAATACAGTTAATTTATCAGGAATTATTTTAACAAGAGCAGATGGTGATGCTAGAGGTGGAGCTGCTGTAAGTATGAAATTTGTTTCACAGGTCCCAATAAAATTTTTAGGTATCGGTGAAAAAATTGAAAACCTTGAAGTTTTTCATCCAGACAGAATTGCAAATAGAATTCTTGGGATGGGAGATATTGTTTCTCTTGTTGAAAAAGCAGCCCAAGATCTTGGAGAAGAAAATATAAAAAAACAGAGGAAAATTTAAAAAAAGGACAATTCTCAATGCAAGATTATTTAACCCAACTTAGACAAATGAAAAAAATGGGTGGTATTGAGGGCATCATGTCTTTCATGCCAGGTGTTTCGAAAGTAAAATCTCAAATGGATGCAGCTGGAATTGATGAGAGTGTTATTACAAAAAATGAAGCTATAATTTTATCAATGACAAAAAAAGAAAAAGAGAACCCAAAAATAATTGATGGTTCTAGAAAAAAAAGAATTGCTAATGGTTCAGGAACTGATCCAGCCACTATCAATAAATTGTTGAAACAATTTAAAATGATGTCTGAAATGATGAAGAAGATGTCAAAAGGAAATCTGAAAGGTATGTCTGACAAAGGAATACCTCCAGAGTTATTTAATCAATTAAAATAAAAAGGAGAATAATGTTAAAACTAAGATTATCCAGAGGTGGCACAAAAAAAAGACCTGTTTACAAAGTTGTTGTAGCTGACAGTCGGTTTGCTAGAGATGGCAGGTTTATTGAAAAAGTAGGTTTTTTTAATCCTCTGTTACCAAAAGAAAAAAAAGAGAGAATTGGATTAGAGGCTGAGAGAATCAAATACTGGTTGAGTCAAGGTGCACAACCTACAACAAGAGTAGCTAGAATTCTAGGTGAGAATGAATTGATGCCTATGCCTGCCAATGGTAATAACCCTCATAAAGCAATTCCAAAAAAAGATAGA
>CABXTP010000010.1 GCA_902515175.1 uncultured Pelagibacteraceae bacterium | reverse complement strand
TGGCAGGAATTACACCTTTTAATTTTCCTGCGATGGTACCAATGTGGATGTTCCCTATAGCAATTGCGTGCGGAAATACTTTCATATTAAAGCCTTCCGAGAAGGATCCGTCATGTTCAATAAAACTAGCAGAATTATTGAAAGAAGCTGGTCTTCCTGATGGGGTTTTTAATGTTGTAAATGGAGATAAAGAAGCTGTAGATGCAATTTTAACTAATAAAGATATCAAAGCAGTAAGTTTTGTTGGATCAACACCAATAGCAAAATATATTTATGAAAATTCTGCAAAAAAATGAAAAAAGAGTTCAAGCACTAGGAGGTGCAAAAAATCATTTAGTTGTTATGCCAGATTGTGATTTAGATGGTGCAGTAAATGGATTAATGGGAGCCGCATATGGTTCTGCAGGTGAGAGATGTATGGCCCAATCTGTGGCAGTAGCAGTTGGAGATATTGGAGATGAATTAGTATCAAGGTTATCAAAAAAAGCAGAGGCTTTAAAAGTAGGACCTGGAATGGATAAAAGTTCTGAGATGGGACCTTTGGTCACTAAAGAGCATTTAGAAAAAGTAAAAGGATATGTTGACTTAGGAGTAAAAGAAGGTGCTAAGCTTATTGTGGATGGCAGAGATTTGAAATTACAAGGTTATGAGAATGGTTTCTATATTGGTGGGTGTCTTTTTGATCATGTAAAAAAAGAGATGAGAATATATAAAGAAGAAATATTTGGACCAGTTTTGTCTGTAGTGAGAGTGAAAACTTTTGAAGAAGCAGCAAAACTTATTAATGATCATGAATACGGAAATGGCGTGAGTATTTATACTAGGGATGGGGATGCAGGAAGAACTTTTGCAAGCAAGATACAAGTTGGAATGGTTGGTATTAATGTTCCAATACCAGTTCCAATGGCTTTTCATAGTTTTGGTGGTTGGAAACGGTCTTTATTTGGAGACAGCGCCATGCATGGTATGGAAGGTGTAAAATTTAATACAAAACTTAAAACAATAACCTCAAGATGGCCTTCTGGAATAAGATCAAATGCAGAATTCGTAATGCCAACAATGAAATAAGGAGAAATATTAATGAGCAAAATATCTTTAATTGGTGCTGGTCAAATAGGAGGGACCCTTGCTCATTTAATTGGAACAAAAGAACTTGTAGATGAAGTAGTTCTTTTTGACGTTGCAAGCGGAATAGCTAAAGGTAAAGCACTTGATATTGCTCAATCATCATCTGTAGATGGTTTTAATGTTAAATTTTCAGGTACAGATGACTATAAAGATATTAAAGATTCTGATGTAATTATTATTACTGCTGGTGTTCCAAGAAAACCTGGAATGAGTAGGGATGATTTACTTGGTATAAATTTGAAAATTATTAAACAAGTTGCAGAAGGAGTGAAAGAACATGCGCCAAATGCATTTGTAATTTGTATCACAAATCCTTTAGATGTGATGGTGATGGCTTTTCAAAAATTCTCAGGTTTACCAGCTAATAAAGTGGTTGGCATGGCTGGAATTTTGGATAGTTCAAGATTTAAATTATTTTTATCTTTAGAACTTAATGTTCCTGTAAAAGAAATAGACGCAATGGTAATGGGTGGACATGGAGACACAATGGTTCCAATGCCTAGATTTACAAAAGTTTCAGGCAAACCTTTGATTGATTTAGTAAAAGAAGGAAAAATTTCTATAGAAAGATTAGAGGAAATAAACCAAAGAACTAGAGATGGGGGCGCTGAAATAGTAAAGTATCTTGAAAAAGGATCAGCATTTTATGCACCAGCAGCATCAGGAGTTCAGATGGCAGAAGCATATTTGAATGATGAAAAAAAAATGTTGCCATGTGCTATTCAGTTGAATGGAGAGTATGGTGTTAATAATGTTTATGCCGGCGTTCCAGTAATTATTGGAAAAAATGGTGTCGAAAAGATAGAGCTAATTGATTTAGATGAAAAAGAGAAAAAAGAGTTTATGCATTCTATTAATGCGGTTAAAGCTTTATGGGAAGCAGCATCTAAAATAGATACTGATCTTTCTAAATAGTAATGAATATTCACGAACATCAAGCTAAACAAATTTTAAAAAAATATGGAGCTACAGTTCCAGAGGGTGTATTTGCTCTCTCTGTTGAGGAGCTGATTAAAAAAGCAAAATTATTAAATACAAAAAAATATGTTTTAAAAGCCCAAATTCATGCTGGGGGAAGAGGTAAAGCAGGTGGTGTAAAAATTTTAGGGACTATTGAGGAATTAAATAAAGCAGCTACAGAATTAATGGGAAAAACCTTAATAACTCATCAAACAGGCCCTGAAGGTAGAGAAGTAAAAAGACTATATGTTGAAGAGTCTTCGAGTATTGAAAAAGAGTTCTATCTTTCTTGCCTTGTAGATAGATCTAGTTCAAAAATTGCTTTTATATCTAGTGATCAAGGTGGAATGGATATTGAGGAAGTAGCTAAAAATACTCCAGAAAAAATTACTACAACTAAAGTTGATGTAAATAGTGAAATTTCAAAAAAAGATTGTGAAGAGATAATCAAAACTTATGGTTTAGATGATAGTGCAAAAAATCAGGCAATATCACTAATTAAATCAATTTACAAAATGTTTATAGATACAGATGCAAATATGGTTGAGATTAATCCATTAATTTTAACAAAGGAGGAAAAAATAGTTTGTTTAGATGCAAAAGTAAATTTTGATTCTAATGCTTTATTCAGGCATCCAGAAATTGTTGAGTTAAGAGATTTTAATGAGGAAGACCCAACAGAAATAGAGGCCAGTAAATATGATTTAGCTTACATCAAATTAGAGGGTAGTATTGGTTGTATGGTCAATGGAGCAGGTTTGGCTATGGCAACTATGGATATAATAAAGTTATACGGAAAAGAACCAGCTAATTTTTTAGATGTAGGAGGTGGTGCTTCAAAAGAAAAAGTTTCAGCAGCTTTAAAAATTATTTTATCAGATAAGAATGTTAAAGGGATTTTAGTCAATATTTTTGGAGGTATCATGAGATGTGATATCCTTGCACAGGGTATAGTAGATGCAGCAAAGGAAATAAATATTGGTGTCCCTCTAGTTGTTAGATTGGCAGGTACAAATTTCAAAGAGGGAAAAAAAATATTAGATAACTCAGGATTAAAATTAACATCTGCTGAAAATTTAGATGATGCAGCTAAAAAAATTGTTGAAGCAATTAAATAATATGTCTGTACTTATAAATAGAAATACAAAAGTAATTTGTCAGGGCTTTACAGGAGCACATGGTACTTTTCATTCAGAACAAGCAATCAAATATGGAACTAATTTAGTTGGTGGAGTTACACCTAAAAAAGGAGGGCAAAAACATCTTGATAAACCAGTATTTAATACAGTTGCTGAGGCTAAAGCTGAAGTTGGTGCAGACGCAACGATGATTTATGTACCTGCTAAATTTGCAGCTGCTGCGATTATTGAGGCGATCGAAGCTTCTGTTGAAATTATAGTTTGTATAACAGAAGGCATTCCAGTTCAGGATATGTTAAAAGTTAAACAAAAGTTAATTGGATCTAAAAGTAGATTAATAGGTCCTAACTGCCCAGGAATTATTACTCCTGATGAATGTAAAATTGGAATAATGCCAGGAAATATCCATAAACGTGGTTCAGTTGGAATAGTATCAAGATCGGGAACTTTGACTTATGAAGCGGTAGCTCAAACCACAGAAAATGGATTGGGACAATCAACATGTATAGGAATAGGTGGAGACCCAATAAATGGAACAAATTTTATTGATTGTTTAGATTTATTCTTAAATGATGAGGAAACAAAATCAATTTTAATGATTGGTGAAATTGGTGGTACTGCAGAAGAAGAAGCTGCAGAATTTGTCAGAAATCATAAAATGAAAAAACCTATAGTTGGTTTTATTGCTGGAATTACAGCACCACCAGGTCGAAGAATGGGGCATGCAGGTGCAATAATATCTCGTGGTAAGGGCAGCGCTGAAGAAAAAATCAAAAAACTTGAAGATTGCGGTATATCAATTGCAGAGTCGCCTGCGTTAATAGGAAAAACTCTCTTAGATAAATTGATTAATTGAAAAATCAATTTCTAAGTTTATATTAAAATAATTAATGTCTTCATCAAAAAATCTAGAGTTAGAAAAAACAGGTTTCCTCAATAAGACTAATAGTGCTTTTATTGAGCAGTTGTACTTAAAATATATTAACAATGATCCTAATTTACCCGTTAGTTGGAAAAAATATTTTGATGAAATTAAAGATGATTTTGACGTAATTGTGAATGAAATTAACGGACCTTCATGGAGTCCAAAAAAAAAAGATATTTCAATAATAGAATTTAAAAAAAAAACAGAAAAAAATTTAGAAATTAATGAACTAGAAATAAGTAAATCTAATGCATATTCAATTAAAGCAGTAGCAATGATTAGATCATATAGACAGAGAGGACACCTAATTGCGAAACTTGACCCTTTAGGCATGATGAAAACTGATTACTTAGATGAGTTACATCCTGATGCTTATGGCTTTAAAAAAGAAGATTATAATAAAAAAATTTTTCTTGATGGAGTAACAAATAAACAATATTCAAATGTCAGAGAGATTTTAGAATTTTTGAGAAATAAATATTGTGGGTCAATTGGATATGAATACATGCACATTGCAAATCCAACAGAAAGAAAATGGTTTAGGGATAGAGTAGAAAAAGCAGATGATTTTGACTTTACTCAAAATGGAAAAGAAGCGATACTTAATAAACTTATTCAAGCAGAGGGTTTTGAAAAATTTTTACACACTAAATATGTTGGAACTAAAAGATTTGGTTTAGATGGTGCAGAAAGTTTGATACCTGCATTAGAGCAAATAATTAAAATAGGTGGGCAATCACAAGTTAAAGAAGTTAAAATTGGCATGTCACATAGAGGAAGGCTTAATGTTTTAGCAAATGTATTGCAAAAATCTTATAAGAGAATTTTTAATGAATTTGCAGAGGAAATAAGTTCCTCTGAAGATGGTGCTGGAGATGTTAAATACCATTTAGGAGCCTCATCAGATAGAGAATTTGATGGAAATTCTGTCCATGTCAGTTTGACAGATAACCCATCTCATTTGGAAGCTGTTAATCCAGTAGTTTTAGGTCAAACTAGAGCTAAACAATATTTTCATAAAGACAAAGAAAGAAAAAAAGTAATACCAATATTAATTCATGGCGATGCCGCTTTTGCTGGACAAGGTGTTGTAGCAGAATGTTTTGCTATGTCAGGATTACCTGGACACAATACAGGTGGTACGATTCACATAATTATCAATAATCAAATTGGTTTTACAACAAGCCCAAGATTTGCAAGATCATCCCCTTATCCCTCAGGTATCGCCAAAATGGTTGAGGCTCCAATTATTCATGTAAATGGAGATGATCCAGAAGCTGTTGTTTACGCTGCAAGAATAGCAACAGATTTTAGATTAAAATTCAATAGAGATGTGGTGATCGACTTAATTTGTTATAGAAGATTTGGACATAATGAAGGTGATGAACCTTCATTTACTCAACCGCTTATGTATAAAAAAATTAAGTCACACCCCTCTCCTGTTAAGGTATATGGAGAAAGATTGATAAATAATAAAGTAATTACTCAAAATTTTTTAAATGATAATATTATGAAATTCAAAAATTTGCTTCAAGAGCAATTTAAAACAGCTAAAAATTATAAACCAAAAATAGAATGGTTTGAGGGAACTTGGTCTAGATACAAACCTGAAAGAGGAAAAGACAAAAGAGGTGTTACAGGTTCAGATTTAAAAAAATTAAAAGAAATCTCAGATAAAATTAATACAATCTCTAGTGAAATAAATGTTCATAAAACAATCTCAAAGATTTTAGAAAATAGAAAGATTAATGTAAATAATGGGTCAAAAATTGATTGGTCTACAGCAGAAGCACTAGCATTTGGGTCACTTTTAGAAGAGGGATATCCAGTGAGATTGGTTGGCCAAGACTCTGGCAGAGGTACTTTTAGTCAAAGACACTCGGTTCTTAGAAACCAGTTAGATAATTCAAGATATATTCCATTAAATAATATTTCAAAAAAACAAAAACAGTTTGAGGTGGTTGACAGCTTTTTGTCAGAGTTAGCTGTTTTGGGATTTGAATATGGATACAGTTTAGTTGAGCCAAACACATTAACTCTCTGGGAGGCACAATTCGGAGATTTTGCAAATGGTGCTCAAGTAGTAATTGATCAATTTATAGCTTCAGGTGAAAGAAAATGGTCAAGAGCATCTGGTTTAGTAATGTTATTACCTCATGGATATGAAGGCCAAGGACCAGAACACTCTTCTGCAAGACTAGAAAGATTTTTACAATTATGCTCCAATGATAATATGCAAGTTATGAATATCACAACGCCAGCAAATTATTTTCATGCACTAAGAAGACAAATGCATAGAGATTTCAGAAAGCCACTAATAATAATGACACCTAAATCTTTACTTCGTCATAAATATTGTGTCTCTAACATAGATGACTTTAGTAAACAAAATTCTTTTCACAGAGTTTTATGGGATCATGCAATTGATCCTAAATGTAAAGGTTTTATAAAGTTAAATAGTTCTGATAAAATAAAGAAAGTCATTTTATGTTCTGGAAAGGTCTACTTTGATTTATTAGAGGTAAGAGAAAAATTAAAAGTTAATGATGTTATTTTATATAGAATTGAACAGCTATATCCATTTCCTGCAAAAACATTAGTTAAAGAATTAAAACCTTATGCTCAAAATGCTTCATTTTATTGGTGTCAGGAAGAACCAAAGAATATGGGAGCTTGGTTTTCTGTCAGAGATTATATCCAATGGACATTGGATAGTATTAAGGCTAAAAATAATCAAATTTCTTATATTGGAAGAAATCCAGACGCGACTCCTGCTACAGGTTTTGCAAAAAGACATATTTTTCAGCAAAAAGAAATTATAAACGAAGTATTTAAATAATTATAATGAGTGAAAAAATTTTAGTTCCAATTCTTGGTGAAAGCATAACAGAGGCTACAGTATCTAAATGGCTAAAAAATGTGGGTGATTCAGTTGAGACGGATGAGCCAATCGTTGAGCTAGAGACTGATAAAGTTAATCTGGAAGTTCCTTCACCAATAAGTGGTGTTTTATCAAATATTCAATCAAAAGATGGTTCAGTAGTGGAAGTTGGAGCATTACTTGGTACAGTATCTGAGAATGGTTCCACAAGATCGAAAAAAAGTGAAGTAGAAAAAATTGATACAACATCTCCTAAAGAGGATAATATTGTAAACCTTGAAGCACCATCAAAACAACCAAAAGTTTTTGATGAAAAAAATCATGAGGATCAAAACCAGCTAGAAAAAACACTTATATTAACAGATGAAATTAAAGAGGAAAAAAAACAAAATAATAAATTAGAAGAACAAATATTATCACCCTCAGTAAGAAAAATTGTTACTGAAAATGAAATAGACATTAGCTCAGTAAAAGGGTCAGGAAAAGATGGAAGAATTTTAAAAGGTGATCTTATAAGTTTGATGGGCGCTCATCCCAAACCTTCTGAAAGAAAAGTAAAGTTTGGTCAAGAAGAACGAATTAAGATGAGCAGATTAAGACTGACTATAGCTAAGAGACTAAAACAAGCGCAAAACAATGCTGCCTTATTAACAACTTTTAATGAGGTAGATATGACGAATGTGATTGATATGAGAAAAGAAAATCAAAACGACTTTCAAAATAGATTTGGAGTGAAACTTGGATTCATGTCATTCTTTGTTAAGGCTTGTGTATTAGCTTTACGTTCATTTCCAGCTATCAATGCTGAGATAGATGGGGAACATATAATCTATAAAAATTATTATAATATAAGCTTTGCAGTTGGGACTGATAAAGGATTAGTTGTACCAGTTTTAAAAAATGTGGACGAATTATCGTTTGCTGAAATCGAAAAAAATATAAAAGATATCTCAGAGAAAGCAAAACAAGGAAAATTAACTATTGAAGACCTTCAAGGAGGGACTTTTACTATAAGTAATGGTGGAGTGTATGGATCAATGCTTTCTACCCCTATCTTAAATTTACCTCAATCTGGTGTTCTTGGCATGCATAATATTGTTGAAAGACCAATCGCAGTAGATGGTCAGGTAATGATAAGACCAATTATGTATCTTGCATTATCTTATGATCATAGAATAATTGATGGAAAAGAGTCCGTATCTTTCTTAAAAATGATCAAAGAAAATATAGAGGATCCAAGAAGATTATTTTTGGATATTTAAAATGTTAGATAATTTTCAAGTAGTTGTTATCGGCGGTGGTCCTGGTGGTTATGTATGTGCAATAAGACTCGCACAATTGGGTTTTAAAACTGCTTGCATTGAGTCAAGAGGTTCTTTAGGAGGAACTTGTTTAAATGTTGGATGCATCCCATCAAAAAGTTTACTCAATTTATCTGAGGAATTTCACAAAGTTAAGAGCTTGTCTCAAAAGGGAATAGAAATCAGCGATGTAAAATTAAATCTTGAAAAGATGATGAAGAACAAAGATAAAGCAGTAAGTATTCTCACTAAAGGTGTCGAATTTCTTTTAAAAAAAAACAAGGTTTCTTACTTTAAGGGTGTCGGCAGTTTTAAATCTAAAAAAGAAATTTTAATTTTAGATAACGAAAATAAAGAAATAAAAATTAAAACAGAAAAGACAGTTATAGCCACTGGTTCAGTACCTTTATTTTTACCGGGAATTGAAATTGACGAGAAAATAGTAGTGTCATCAAGTGGAGCTTTAAAATTAGAAAAAGTTCCAAAGAAAATGATTGTTATAGGTGGTGGATATATCGGATTAGAGATGGGATCTGTCTGGTCAAGGTTAGGAACACAGGTTGAGGTTATTGAATTTTTGGATCACATAACCCCAGGAATGGATAAAGAAATTTCTTCAGAATTTATGAAGATTTTGAAAAAACAAGGAATAAAATTTAATATGCAAAATAAAGTTGAAAGTATTAAGAAAGATAAATCTGGCGCAACTGTTTCAACAGTGGATAAGGATGGCAATAAAAACAATTTTGAATGCGATGTGGTTCTTGTTTCTGTTGGTAGAAAACCGAATACAGATGGTTTAAATTTGGAATCTGTAGGAGTTAATTTAGATGAAAAAAAAAGAATTAAGACAGATAAAAACTTTAAAACAAATATTGAAGATATATTTGCAATAGGTGATGTAATTGAAGGTCCAATGCTCGCTCATAAAGCCGAAGATGAAGGTATAGCAGTTGCAGAAATTATTGGCGGTCAATCAGGACATGTAAATTACGATACAATACCAGGGGTAATATATACAAATCCAGAAGTGGCATCTATTGGTAAAACCGAGGAACAACTAAAAGAATTTGGTATAAAATATAAAGTTGGTAAATTTTCATTTATGGCTAATTCAAGGGCTAAAGCTATAGATGATACAGAGGGTTTTGTAAAAATTTTAGCTGATGAACAAACCGATAAAGTTTTAGGTGCGCATATAATAGGTCCACATGCTGGTGAATTAATAGCTGAAATTGGTGTTGCTATGGAATTTGGGGCTAGTGCAGAAGATATTGCAAGAACTTGTCATGCTCATCCAACTTTTTCAGAAGCTGTTAAAGAGGCTGCATTATCTGTAGATAAAAGAGCTATACACTCTTAATTAAAATTTATTTTGGTGTTAATATTAACCATTCCTGGTTATCTTTTCTCCCTTCAGACATAGCTAATAATCTTTCATTGTCACTAAAGTTGTCTAGTTCTTTAAATTTGTTTGGATTAAAAAATTTTCTTTTTATAAGTTTGCAATGAAATATTTTTTTTGCATTTTTAATTAATTCATAATATTTTTTTTTACCATAAAATAGGTGTAATTCACAAACTATGTTACAGTTTTTTAACAATTCTAAAACTTTTATTGACAATAGGTCAAATTCACCACCCTCTATATCGATTAAAATAGTACATTTTTTTCTTAATTTAATTATTTTTTTAAGTTTCAAGTAGCTAGCTTCACTATCTATATAAATATTTTTTTTGCATTTATTTAATTTACTGTTTAGTTTAATTACTTCTTGAGACTGTCTATTAATTTCGAAAGCATAAATATTCCTAAAGATATTTTTATATGCCATCCCAACAACATAGAAGCCATCTGCTGCCCCAATATCAATAAAAGTATTATTTTTTTTTGAAAATTTTATTAGAATATTCAGAATTTGTTCTTCATAAGTGCCAAGAATTTTAGTAATTAATCCATACTCTAATTCCCAGGATTTTTTTTTAGAAATTTGCATACCTTTGAATGGTCCATATTGTACAGTTGAGCCATACATTTTAGATAGATTATTCCATACATTAATTTGGGCTTTTTGAATTTCATTTGGTTTTCTGAAAATGAATAGTATTGTTTTTACAATTAAATCAATAAATCCGTATTTTCTGTAAATTTTATGTGATTTTTTTATATAATACTTCATTTATAACGTTTGATTTTTTAACAAATGAGAATTCATTTCATATCATATTTATTATTAAAATGTATAAAATATTTAAATCCCATTTAATCGTAAAAATCTTTTATAATAAAAAATAGATAATTAATAAATTTATTTAATTTGTAATATATGAAATATCCAATTCTTTTACCCAATATTTTTAATCATCCTTTTACATATGAAAGCGATATTGATCTTAGGACTGGTGATTATGTTATTGTTCCTTTTGGGAAGAAAAACATAACAGGAGTTGTTTGGAATGAATTTGAAAAAAATAGTGATAAAAAATATAAAATAAAAAATGTCTTTAAAAAATTGAATATTAACCCTCTTAAAAAAGATACAATTAATTTTTTAAATTGGTTTGCAGAGTACAATCTTATTCCAAAAGGAATGGCGCTTAAGCTTGTTTTATTAAGTAATAATGCAGTCGAAAATAAAGATAAAAAATCTTATAAAATTTTTTTTAATAAAATCAAAAAAACCTCAATTAAACTCTCAAAAGATCAAAATATATGTCTTGATAAGATGAGTAGGTCCAATAAAAAATTTAGAGTACATGTATTACAAGGAATTACTGGATCAGGAAAAACACTAGTTTATTTTGAAGCAGTAAAACCATTGATAGTTAAAGGTTTTCAGGGCTTAATTTTACTACCTGAAATAGGATTAACAAATCAGTTTGAACAAAAATTTTTTGAATATTTTGGATTTAAACCAGCAATTTGGCACTCAGGTATTTCAAAAAAAAAAAAAGAGTTAATTTGGAGTGGCGTTTCTAATGGAGAAATAAAAATAATTATAGGTGCAAGATCTTCGTTATTTTTACCATTTAAAAAATTAGCTATGATTATCGTTGATGAAGAACACGATCAATCTTTTAAACAAGATGAAGGAGTAATATATAATGCTCGTGATATGGCAATTTCTAGAGCATCATTTGAAAATATTCCGATAAATTTAATTACAGCCGTTCCCTCTATAGAAACTTTTGAAAATATAAAAAAAGGTAAATATGAAGTTTCTAAATTAAGTGAAAGGTTTAAAAATGCAGCATTACCCAACTATGAAATTATCAATTTAAATAATACAAAGATTGAAAAGCAATCGTGGTTATCAAATGAAATTATTGAAAAGGTAAATTTTCATTTAAAAAAAAAAGATCAAATTTTATTTTTTTTAAACAGAAGAGGCTTTTCTCCTAATGTTTTGTGTAATAAATGTTTGACAAGTTTTTCATGTCCTAATTGTGCTATAAATTTAGTTTATCATAAATACAAGAATAATTTATTGTGTCACTATTGTGGTTATAAATCAGAATTAGAAAGAAACTGCTCTAAAGAAGGAAAATGCGAACTTGTTTTTAGTGGCCCGGGCGTAGAGCGAATATCTGAGGAGGTGAAAAGAAAATTCCCAAATAAAAAGATTGAAATTTTTTCAAGTGATACAATGAACAAAAAAGACTCAATTAAAAAATTAGATAAAATAATAAAAAATGAAATTCAGATTTTAGTTGGAACCCAATTAATTTCTAAAGGTTTTCACTTTCCTAGTTTAAATTGTATCGTAGTTGTAGATGTTGATCTTACATCTCAAGGTCATGATTTAAGAGGAGCTGAAAAAAATTTACAATTATACCACCAACTTTCAGGTCGTGCAGGGAGAACAGGGAAATCGGCAGTAGTATATTTTCAAACATATAATCATAATACTAAAATGATTTCTGAAATTACGAACAAAAATCCAGAAATTTTTTTGGAAAGAGAATTAGATATCAGAAGAAAAAACAAACTTCCCCCTTTTCAAAGATTTGTTTCTTTAATTTTATCAGGAGAAAATGAAAATAAACTAGCTAAAGAAGCATTAAATTTTAAAAATTTTATATATAATAAAATTGAGGGAAAAGTATTAGGCCCAGTAAATGCACCATTATTTAGATTAAAGAAAAAATTTAGAATGAGATTTTTGATAAGGGGATCAAAATCAATGAGACTACAAAGCTCAATTGCAAAAATTATTCCAAAATATAAATTTCCTGCGGGAATAAAACTTTCAGTTGATGTAGACCCTATTAACTTCAATTAATTTCAAAAAAGAGGCCTTTTTTGCGAATCCGCTACTTGAAGACACTAAGGTCATATGTTAATTAGGGCGTGATTTATAAATAATCTTCAACATTATAGAGGAATTAAGTTGAGTAAAAATTCAGGATTTTCATTAACTTCAGCTGAAAGGTATTCTCTTGCGCTTTTTGAACTTTCAGAGGAAAACAATCTTTTAAGTCAAATCGAAGATCAGTCTTCATCTGTTCTTACTTTAATTGGTCAAAGTGAAGATTTTGCTAATTTAATTAAAGATCCAACCACAAGCCAAGAAAATTTATTAAAAATAATAAATATAATTTCAGAAAAAAATAAATTTGAATCATTATTCAAAAATTTTTTAAGTTTCTTAATTCAAAAAAGACGCTTCTTTTTTGTTGAACGTATCCTTAAAAGCTTTATCGATACTTGTTCAAGAAAAAGAGGTGAACTTAAAGCAGAATTAAAATCAGCAAAAGAATTATCCAATGAAGAAATTATAAAAATTACAGAGGAGTTAACAAAAAATTTTGACTCAAAAATAAAATTAAACTACAAATACGATAAAAGTTTAATAGGAGGTTTGGTAGTACAAGTTGGAAGTACCATGGTTGATACCTCAATTAAAAATAAATTACAACAAATCGAAAATAGAATGGTAGAGGCATAAATGGAAATAAATCCTTCAGAAGTTACAAAAATATTAAAAGAACAAATAAAAAATTTTAGTGATAAAGCTGAAGTTACAGAAGTTGGTCAGGTTTTATCAGTTGGAGATGGTATTGCTAGAATTTATGGTTTGGATAACGTTCAAGCTGGTGAAATGGTAGAGTTTGCTGATGGTTCTAAAGGTATGGCTCTAAACTTAGAGAGTGAAAATGTTGGTGTTGTAATTTTTGGTGATGACAGAAATATTAAAGAGGGCGACGTAGTAAAAAGAACTGGTAATATTGTTGATACACCAGTTGGTAAAGAATTGCTAGGTAGAGTAGTTGATGGTTTGGGAAATCCTATTGATGGTAAAGGACCATTAGATAAGGGTATTAAAAAAAGTAGAGTTGAAGTTAAAGCACCTGGTATCATTCCACGACAATCAGTTAGTGAGCCAATGCAAACTGGTCTTAAATCAATTGATAGCCTAGTTCCGATTGGAAGAGGACAAAGAGAATTAATTATTGGTGATAGACAAACTGGTAAAACAGCAGTTGCAGTAGATGCAATTATTAATCAAAAAAAAATTAACGAGTCCGGCGATGAAAAACAAAAACTGTATTGTATATACGTTGCAGTCGGGCAAAAAAGATCAACAGTAAGACAAATTCAAAAAACATTAGAAGAAGCGGGAGCTATGGAGTACACAACAATTGTTGCTGCTACTGCATCTGATTCTGCTCCTTTACAATTTTTAGCGCCATACACAGGTTGTACTATGGGTGAGTATTTTAGGGATAATGGAATGCACGCTTTAATAATTTATGATGATTTGTCTAAACAAGCAGTTGCTTATAGACAAATGTCATTGTTGTTAAGAAGACCTCCAGGGCGTGAAGCTTATCCTGGAGATGTATTTTATCTTCATAGCAGATTGCTTGAAAGAGCAGCAAAGTTAAGTGATGAACATGGTGGTGGATCACTTACTGCACTTCCAATAATTGAAACACAAGGTGGAGATGTGTCTGCGTTCATTCCAACTAACGTTATTTCAATTACTGATGGTCAAATTTTTCTTGAAACAGAACTATTTAACCAAGGTATAAGACCTGCAATTAACGTAGGTTTGTCAGTATCTAGGGTTGGTTCATCAGCTCAAACAAAAGCGATGAAAAAGGTTTCTGGTTCAATGAAACTAGAGCTAGCACAATACAGAGAAATGGCAGCTTTTGCTCAATTTGGATCTGATCTTGATGCATCTACGCAGCAACTTTTGAATAGAGGCTCTAAACTAACTGAACTTTTAAAACAAAAACAATATTCACCTATGACCGTTGCAGAACAAGTAATATCAGTATTTTGTGGTGTAAAAGGTTATCTAGATGATATTGATCTTAAAGATGTTGCTGAATTTGAAAACAAGATCATTGAAAAATGTAAAGCAGATAAACCTGAAATAATCGAATCAATTTTAAGTTCAGGAAAACTTGAGGAAGATAAAGAAAAATTACTTATTGAGGTAATTACTAAATTAAAAGGAAATTTCAAATCTTAAAAATTTATGGCGAGTTTAGACGACCTAAAAAAAAGAATAGCGAGTGTAAAGTCTACACAGAAAATTACAAAAGCTATGAAAATGGTTGCAGCAGCTAAGTTAAGAAGAGCTCAAGAAAGTGCTGAGAAGGGAAGACCTTATTCTGAAAAAATGAATAATGTTATTTTAAATTTATCAAATGGCATATCTGATAAAGAAAATGCACCAAAGCTATTGTCAGGTACTGGGCAGGAAAAAACTCATCTTTGTGTAGTGATGACCTCTGATAGAGGCTTATGTGGTGGATTTAATTCTAATATTATTAAAAAAGCTAAAAGTTATTTTTCAAAAATTTTAGATGAAGGTAAAGAATTAAAAATTATTACGGTAGGCTCGAAAGGAAATGATCAATTAAAAAGAGTTTACGGTGATAAAATAATTGAAAATATTTCTTTCAAAGAGTCTAAAAATGCAAATTATTTCGATGCTGATAAGGTTGGGAAAATGGTAATTGAAAAATTCGAGGTAGGTGAATTTGATATTTGTACAATTTTTTATAACCAATTTAAAAATGTAATTACTCAAATTCCTCAAGCACAGCAAATTATTCCTTTAAATAATGAAGACGAAGAAAGTAGTTCAGAAGAAAGTTACGAATTTGAACCAGATGAAGACGAAATTTTAAGCAATTTATTGCCTAAAAATATCTCTACGCAAATATTTAAAGCAATGTTAGAGAATTCAGCTAGTGAACAAGGGTCTAGAATGAGTGCAATGGATAATGCAACCCGAAACGCAGGTGAAATGGTTGACAAACTTACTATCGAATATAATAGAAGTCGTCAGGCAGCAATTACAAAAGAACTAATAGAAATCATATCAGGAGCAGAAAGTTTATAATTATGAGCAAAGGAATAATCACACAAGTTATTGGAGCGGTAGTAGACGTGAAATTTGATGGTGAACTACCAGAAATATTAACAGCATTGGAATGCAAAAACGGTGATAACAGACTAGTTTTAGAGGTAGCACAACACTTAGGTGAAGCTACTGTTAGAACAATTGCTATGGATGCTACCGAAGGATTAAAAAGAGGTGATGAAGTTGTTAATACCAATGCTCCTATTCAAGTTCCAGTTGGACCAGAAACACTTGGAAGAATTATAAATGTAATTGGTGAACCAATAGACGAAAGAGGTGAGGTTAAAACTAAAGAAAGCTGGCCAATTCATAGAGCTGCACCTGAATTTAATGACCAATCAACTGAAACCGAAATACTTGTAACAGGTATTAAAGTAATCGATTTGCTCGCCCCTTATGCAAAAGGTGGAAAGATTGGATTATTTGGTGGAGCTGGAGTAGGAAAAACAGTTTTAATTATGGAATTAATTAATAACGTTGCAAAAGCTCATGGTGGCTTTTCAGTTTTTGCAGGAGTTGGAGAGAGAACTCGAGAAGGAAACGATCTTTATCATGAAATGATTGAATCTGGAGTAATAAAAAAAGAAGGAGCCGGTTCAAAAGCTGCTCTAGTTTATGGTCAGATGAATGAACCCCCTGGAGCGAGAGCGAGAGTTGCACTTACAGGATTAACTGTTGCTGAATACTTTAGAGATCAGGAAGGTCAGGACGTACTTTTCTTTGTTGATAATATTTTTAGATTTACTCAAGCAGGCTCAGAGGTTTCAGCTCTTCTTGGAAGAATTCCATCTGCTGTAGGATATCAACCTACATTAGCCACTGACATGGGTAATTTACAAGAAAGAATTACGACTACAAACAAAGGGTCAATTACATCTGTACAAGCAATTTATGTGCCTGCTGATGATTTAACAGACCCTGCTCCAGCGACATCGTTTGCTCACTTGGATGCAACGACTGTACTTTCAAGACAAATTGCAGAAATTGGTATTTATCCTGCAGTAGATCCACTTGATTCTACATCAAGAATTTTGGATCCAAGAATTGTTGGAGATGAACATTATAGAGTTGCAAGAGATGTTCAAAGAATTCTACAATCATATAAATCACTACAAGATATTATAGCTATTCTTGGTATGGATGAGTTATCTGAAGAGGATAAATTAGTTGTAGCAAGAGCTAGAAAAATCCAGAGATTTTTATCTCAACCATTCTTCGTTGCAGAAGTATTTACTGGTTCACCAGGAAAACTTGTTGATCTTGACTCAACAATCAAAGGTTTCGATGCAATTTGTAAAGGTGAGTATGATCATTTACCTGAAGCTGCCTTTTATATGGTTGGTACAATTGAAGAAGCTATTGAAAAAGCTAAGAAAATGGAACAAGAAGCTGCTGCTTAATGAGTGAAGAGTTTAAAGTTGAAATAGTAAATCCTGAAAAATCTTTTTTAGTAAAAGACGATGTTTCAGAAGTTGTTGTCCCAGCTTTTGAAGGAGAGATGGGAATATTGAAGGATCATATTTCTATTATTTCTTTTTTGAAACCTGGAATAATTAAGATTTTATCGAAATCAGGAGATGAAAATTACTATGTTGAAGACGGAATTGTTGAGTTCAAAAATAACAATCTATCTATTTTAACAAGCACAATTTTTAATCTTGCTGATATGGACAAATCAAAGCAACAAGATTTACTTAAAGAGGCAGAGGCAGAGGCCAACAAAACTGATATTAATGATCAATCTAAGTATTTAGCAGATCAAAAAGTTGAAGTTTTGAAAACTCTAAATTAATTTTTTTACTTTTTCTTTTAGTTCTTTGTAAACATGATATTTAAAATCAACCACAACATCAGTAATTAAATCTAAGTCAATCCACTTCCAATCTAAAAACTCTGGATTAGATGTATTAATATTAATTTCATTATCATGTCCTATAAATCGCATTAAAAACCATTTTTGTTCCTGACCTTTGTACTTACCTTTCCAAATAATACCTAGTAATCTATCAGGGAGATCATAGGTTATTGTACCATCTAATTCTTTTACAAGTTCTACACTTTTGATGCTAGTTTCTTCCTTTAATTCTCTAAATGCAGCTTTTAAATAATCTTCTCCTTTATCAACACCACCCTGAGGCATTTGCCAAAAATTTTTAGGATTATCTATTCTTTTTGCAACAAATACTTTATTTTGTTTATTCAATAACACTATTCCAACCCCACTCCTCAGTGGTAAATCTTTAAAATTCTTATTCATATTATCCGTTAAGTAACTTAATAGCGTAATTTAATTGATTATCTTTTTCTGTTTTTATTCTAAAATCATCACCTTCTTCGTTTACTTCAATATCTGGACTTACACCCACTTCTGAGATTGATTTACCAGATGGTAAGTAATATTTTGCAACGGTTAATCTAATTGCACCGTCATTTTTTAAAGGAATTATAGATTGAACAGACCCTTTACCAAAACTATTTTCACCAATAATTATTGCTCTTTTATGATCTTTTAAAGCGCCAGCAACAATTTCTGACGCTGAAGCAGATCCATAATTTATTAAAACAATTAATGTTTTACCATTAGTTATATCCCCTTTTTTTGCAAACCATTTTCTATTTTCAGATTTTTTTCTACTTTTTGTAGAAACAATCTCACCATTGTCTAAAAAAAAGTCTGAAATTTTAATAGCTTGGGATAAGAGGCCTCCTGGATTGTTTCTTAAATCTAAAATGTAAGCATTTACGTTTTTATTAATTTCAAGATTTTTAATATTTTTTTTTATTTGCTCACTACTATTTTCATTAAAAGAAGTAAGTCTTATATAACCAATATTTTTTTCTAACAAATCAGATTTTACAGATTGTATTTCAATTATTTCTCTTACAATATTAAATTTAAGAGCTTTTTTTTCTCCCCTTCTTCTTATAGTAAGTTCGATACTTGATCCGACTGGGCCCCTCATTAAATCAACTGCTTCACTTAGAGTTTTACCTTGAACCTGTGTATCTTCAATTTTCACAATATAATCTCCTGCTTTAATACCTGCCTTAGAGGCTGGGGTATCATCTATAGGAGAAATAACTTTTACAACACCAGACTCCATACTAACTTCAATTCCTAAACCACCAAATTCCCCACTTGTTTCAGTCTGCATTTCATTAAAAATTTCAGGTGACATATATGCTGAGTATGGATCCAAAGATTGAAGCAAACC